>JAZLIL010000193.1:0-25333 GCA_045617405.1 Lachnospiraceae bacterium
GTTTTTGGTCCAGTTAATTTTTGGACGCTGCACTAGAAATCGGCACGAATCCTTGAAATGATATCAAGTCCCTCAGTTTTCTCCTCAAAGTCGCCTTCCTTCATGACATCGGTCACGAATGCAACCTCGCCCTCTTCGGGCTCAACCATCTCGGTAACACCGAGGCGGGCGATTGCCTCTGCCTTCATCTTTGCCGGAATACGGACAAAATACTTTGTCTCAAGAGTCTTTCTGTCGCGAAGCTCAAGCTTCTCGGCATCCCAAAGCGTTACCACGTTGATATGACGATGCTTCGCCGCCTCGACGATATCAGCAACAACTGCACTTGCCGTCGGAAGCTTTCCTGCGCCGCGTCCGTAGAACATGAGATCACCGACTGCATTGCCCTTTACCATGACGGCGTTAAATACACCGTTTACCGAATAGAGCGGGCAGTTCGAGCGGATCATCCAGGGCGATACCATGCAAAGATTCTCGTGCTCTTTTCTGAAGATACAGCTGAGCAGCTTTATCTCCGCGCGGAGCTTCTTGGCATATCTGATGTCGGCGGGAATGATCTTCGAAATACCCTCTGTGTAAACGTCCTCTGCGTCGACCTGCTTGCCGTTTGCAAGCGATGCAAGAATGGCGGTCTTTCTGCACGCATCGAGTCCTTCGACATCTGCGGAAGGATCGCGCTCCGCATAGCCCTTTGCCTGTGCCTCCTTAAGTGCTGCGTCAAACTCCGTTCCGTCGTCACGCATCTTTGTAAGGATGTAGTTAGTTGTTCCGTTGATGATACTCTTTACCTCAAGAATATTATCTGCCGTAAGCGAACGGTTTAACGGTCTGATAATCGGAATGCCGCCACCGACGCTTGCCTCAAAGAAATAGTTGGTGTTATTCTGCTTTGCAATCTCAAGAAGCTCGGCACCGTGCCTTGAAACAAGCTCCTTATTCGAGGTGCAGACTGCCTTACCGGCAAGAAGAAGCTTCTTTGTGAAGGTGTAGGCAGGCTCGATGCCTCCCATGACCTCAGCTACGATATCAACCCCGGGATCCTCAAGAATCACGTTGAAATCATGTACAAGAACCTTTTCAACGGGGCTTCCCGGAAAATCACGAAGATCCAGGACATACCTGATGTCGATAAGCTGACCGGAATACATGTTGATGTAATCCCTGTTCATAGTAAGTACTTCCACAACACCTGAACCTACCGTACCGTATCCTAAAACTGCAACATTCATAACGTCCTCCCTGAAAGCTCTAAATTACCCGTTCTTCTAATCTGTAATCTTTGGGCATCTGTCTGTGCCCGAAAGAAATTCTTTCCTTCTTATTCAGTCTTCCTACATCTTGTCCTGGCCGAGAATCTTAAGCGAATTCACACCGTCTATCTCCTCAATCTGCGCAATCATCTCGGTAAGTTCCCTTGACTCGGGCCTTAGCTCAATGCCGAGCGTGATTGCAGCGATGCCGCCTGTCGGAATCGACTGGTTGATTGTCAGGATGTTTGCCTTCCCAAGCGCAATTTCTTTTAATATGATGGCAAGAAGTCCCGGCTTATCATCAACCTGAAGCATGATGTTGATGGTCTTTCCTCTTGTGTTCTCAAGAAACGGATATATGTCATCCCTGTACTTGTAGAACGAACTGCGGCTGATTCCGACTTCGTCAACCGCTTCACCGATAGTCATTACTTTTTCGGAATCAATCAGCCTCTTTGCCTCAACAACCTTAAGCAGAACTTCAGGCACGGCACTCTTTTTAAGAATGAAAAGCTGTTCCTTGTCCTTCATATAACCCTCCGTCCGGGTCGAGCTGTTCGCCCCACAAAAACATTTGTCCGCAAGTACTGGATATATTAGCACAATCACCTTAAATATACAATAGATTTTCAAAACTCAGTAAAATTTTAAACAAACTACACCCGCCGGGTACTTACGCCGTCCGTGCGCCGCAAAAGTGCCGCCCGTCGGGTATACCGCTACGAGCGGAGACAACAACGGCCTATCGTTTCGCAGCGGGCAACAACAGCGGGCGTGACAACGTTTACTTGACAGACACCCGAATTATAAAACGTTTTGCATTTTAATCATATTATTGTATAATATAGTCGATTAGGTATCGGAGAGGTAACGGGCTCCGGTACGAGTTTGGAATGTAATAAGAAAGGATCACAGCATGCTGCCTAAGATTGTAATAGTGACGGGAGCTTCAAGGGGTATAGGAAGTGCCACCGCCAGGAAATTTGCAAAGGAGGGCTTTCATCTTGCTCTCTGCTCAAGCTCGTCATCCGCACAGCTTGAAGAAACTGCCGAAAAATGCAAAAGCTATGGTGTTCAGGTCGAAACCTGGACCTGCGATGTATCGGATTCAAAGAGCGTTGACACTTTTATCTCCGGAGTTCTCGAAAAGTACGAACATGTTGATGTGCTTGTCAACAACGCCGGCATTTCATATACCGGACTTTTTACGGAGATGAGTGACGACGACTGGCACAAGGTCATGGGAATCAATCTCGATTCCATGTTTTACACGAGCCGCCGCCTTATCCCTTCAATGATAAAGCAGGGCTTCGGAAGCATTGTGAATGTTTCATCCGTCTGGGGAACCTTCGGTGCCTCCTGCGAGGTTGCCTACTCAGCTTCAAAGGGCGGTGTAAACGCACTCACAAAAGCACTCGCCGAGGAGCTTGAGCCCTCGAACATCATGGTAAACGCCATTTCCTGCGGTTTCATTGACACCCACATGAATTCCCACCTCTCAATCGATGAGATTAACGAGCTCTGCAAGGACATCCCCATCGGAAGAATGATCCAGCCGAAGGAGGTTGCAGACTGCATCTTCTCAACCGCAATCTCACAGAATACGGGAAGAATCGTCGACTGTGACGGCGGCTGGAGAAAGACACTCGAGCTTAAGAGGAACAGGTATGTCGGCGAACAAACGAATTAATCCGATATTACGGCTTCTTGCCGCATTAGGCACCGTCTCATTGACGGTGCTTGTTTCTATGGCCGCATATTCTCTTGCGGGAAGGCTTGAAGTCGAGCGTGAAAGCGACAGACATTCTTTCGAAACGGCTGCTTTTGAAAACGAATATCCGCTTTCTCCCGTAGAGGTCTTTGCCGCAGCCGACAAAAATAATACCCTCACCGGAATTGTAATCTCCTTTCTTGATACTTCCGAAAACGAAATGATCTTTCTGCGTGTTCCCGTAAACACAACTTTCGAAATGTCTGTCGGTCTCTACGTAGAGCTCTCGTCAGACAACCCCCGGCTTCCGAAGATTGTCAATATGTCCGGAATCATCAACTACTATGACGGTGAAGATAAAAGTCCGGCATATGAAGCTCTGAGGAGAATTTGCGGTGAATTTCTTCCGAAAGAGCCCGATTTCTGCACAATTCTCAACCCGAAAACCTTTAACGGTCTTTTTGACATCAGAAGTACGGAGGGCTTTAGTGCCGGTTCGACTCTTATGTCATATAAAAACCGTCTGAGCACTATGCCTCTTCTTATAGACCTCTCAGCTAATTTTGCAACCAATTGCCCCGAAGAAACACGTCTTGCATATCTTGAATCTCTTGACGCTCTCTCAGAATCGGACGTCCTTTTCATGGAATGTCCCGGTATCTCAACCAATTCGGGTTTTGTAGTCGACAAAGAACGCCTCGCTGAAATGATTAAGTAGCTATTGACAAATCGTGAGGCAGACAGTATTCTAGTATCATTGTATGATTGTATACAATTATACAATGATACAGAAGCCTCATTCTTGTAAGTGAAAAACAGAGCGTGCCGTCGGACATGCGGAAACGGAGATAATAATGGACAAAGATTCTAAACTTCAGGCAAAGCAGGACATAAAGCTCAGCTACAGAACAAATCTTCTTGAGCAGGATCCCTATGCGTATTCACTTCAGGACGTCGAAGACCCTGCCCTTTTCAGACAAATGTTTCCCTATGATGAAGTACCGAAAATAGCATTCAACTACAGACGTGTTCCCGAGAACATGCCCGATCAGATTTTCATTACAGACACTACCTTCCGTGACGGTCAGCAGTCAAGAACACCCTACACTACAAAGCAGATGGTTGAGATTTACAAGATGCTCCACCGCCTCGGCGGCGAGAACGGCATCATCCGTCAAACGGAGTTCTTCGCCTACTCAAAGAAGGACACCGATGCCATCAGACAGTGCATGGATCTTGGCTATGATTTTCCCGAAATCACGACCTGGATCAGAGCATCAAAGGATGACTTCAACCTTGTTAAGGACCTCGGCATAAAGGAGACAGGTGTTCTCGTAAGCTGCTCCGACTACCACATCTTCAACAAGATGGGGCTGACAAGAAAGCAGGCTCTTGATAAGTACCTCGGAATCGTAAAGGATTGCATCGAAGCCGGCCTCTGCCCGCGCTGCCACTTTGAAGACATCACGCGTGCCGATTTCTACGGCTTCGTAATTCCCTTCGCATCTTCCCTCATGAAGCTTCACGAAGAGACAGGTGTTCCCATCAAAATCCGTGCCTGCGACACACTCGGCTACGGCGTTCCTTATCCCGGTGTCGCACTCCCGAGAAGTGTTTCCGGTATCATCTACGGTCTTCAGCATTACTGCGGTTTCCCGAGCGAAATGCTTGAGTGGCACGGTCACAACGATTTTTATAAAGCAGTAGTAAATGCAACCACTGCATGGCTGCACGGCGCAAGCGCAGTAAACTGTTCACTCCTTGGAATCGGTGAGCGTACCGGCAATGTTCCGCTTGAGGCAATGGTATTTGAGTACGCATCTCTTCGCGGTACATTCGACGGAATGGATCCTACCGTAATCACAGAGCTTTCAGATTACATCGTTCATGAAACCGGCTATGATCTTCCTCCCATGACTCCGTTTGTCGGACGTCACTTCAACCTCACAAGAGCCGGAATCCATGCGGACGGACTTCTTAAGGATCAGGAGATTTACAACATCTTTGATACAGAGAAGCTTCTTAACAGACCTCCCTTCGTATCCATCAATCAGAATTCGGGTATCGCAGGCATTGCCTACTGGATGAACACCTTCTACGGACTCACCGGAGACAACAAGCTTACAAAGAAGGACGAGATTGTTGTTCAGCTCAAAAAATGGGTTGACGAGGAATACTCAACAGGACGCCAGACACTTGTCTCGGACGAGGAGCTCGACGAGGTTCTTGCAAAAATCTCACCCGAATTCCACAGGAATCACTCAAAACTCAGATAATGACTGCTGTCGGTACGCTGCTTTTACGCCGCACCGATCAATTCACACGATTTTCATTTTGCAGGTGACTAAACATGAAGGCTATAGAACAGGAGAAGGACACAGTCTCACTTCGTGCGCGCGTTTTCAGTTCCCTTGAAAACGCGATAATCAACGGTGAATACAAAGAGGGTGACACCCTGAACGAGATCAAGATCTCGGGCATCCTCGGAGTCAGCCGAACCCCGGTCAGGGAATCCCTCATGCAGCTCGAACTCGAAGGACTTGTAGAGAACATTCCGAACAAGGGTGCCATCGTCATCGGGCTCGCAAAGAAGGACATTCGGGACATCTACGAAATACGTCTTCGGATTGAAAGCTTTGCAACCGAGCTTGCCGTTGACAACATCAGTAATGAAGAGCTCGATGCACTTGAGAAAATTGTCGAGCTTCAGGAATACTATGCGGGAAAAGGCAACACAAGCCAGATTCATCAGTTAGACAGCGACTTTCACAACATCATCTACGAGGCAAGCGGAAATCGCTTTCTTGCAAACCAGCTCACAAGCCTCCACAAACAGATAAAGCGTGCAAGAGGTCTTTCGCTCGATGCAAACAACCGAAGCCCCGTTGCAGTTACGGAGCACAGAAGCATGCTTGATGCCATAAAGGCGGGAAACAAAGAGCTTGCGAAGGAACTGACAACAATGCATGTGAGAAATGCCTACGACAATCTGATTGCAGAACTCTCCGAAAAACCGCTGTATTAAAAATCCAAAGGGATTGCACTTTGACGGTGCAATCCCTTTATTTTTACGAGCAGGCAGCAAAGCGGATTTCGAGAAACATTTCCCATATGAGCTACTTTGAAGAACCGGCAGCCTGCTCGAGAAGAATCTCCTCCGCTCTTTCTATCTGATTGTCCGTTTCTCTGAGACTGATTGAGGTGTAGAAGTACTCTTCATCGAGAAGGACCTCCTCGTCGGGCTCAATGCCCTCACCATGGATGCAGACTCCCGACGGTGTGTAATAGCGCTCAACGGTGAGCTTCACTGCCGAATTGTCGACAAAGAGCGGGTAGGTAATCTGAACTATTCCCTTTCCGAAAGTCTTTGTGCCGACAACAGTCGCGCGGTTGTTGTCCTTCATGGCACCCGTAAAGATTTCCGAGGCACTTGCCGTGTAAGCGTTGACAAGGACTACTACCGGCTTGTCAAAGGACGTGTCGTCCTGCGCAAAATACTCCTCGATGTTTCCGTCTTTATCCTCTGTGTAAACGAGACGTCCTTCGGGAATCATCCTGTCGAGCATAGCCACGCAGCTGTCAAAGAGACCGCCGCCATTACTTCTAAGGTCGATAATCAGACCTTCCATGCCTTTCGATTCAAGCTCATCAATGGCTTTTTCAAACTGCTCGCAGGTAATCGTATCGAACTCCTCGATTCTGATGTATCCGATGTTATTATCCCTCATTTTATACTTTATGGTCGGAGACGAGATGATTTCGCGGGTAATCGTGAGATTGATGATGTCGGGATCTGACGCACGATACACTCCGACTACAACCGTAGTCTCGGGTGTGCCTTTCATCTTTGCGACGACCTCATCAAGAGAGAAGCCCGTCATGTCCTCTCCGTCAATCTCCGCTATATAATCACCGGGCTGCATTCCGGCTCTGATTGCAGGACTGTCTTCAAACGGCTCGACGATATAGCAAAGCTCGTAATCATAGTCGAAAGAAACGTAGGCACCGATACCTCCGTAGATACCCCCTATGCCCTCGAGCATCTCCTTATACTCTTTGTCTGTGTAATAATCCGCATACTTGTCATCAAGAGACGACATGATGCCGTTAATTATCCCATCCTGAACAGCCCCGGCAGTGATATCATCGATGTAGTTATTTTCAACGATGTTTAAGACACGCTGCAGCTTCATGCTGTAGGTCCCTGTAAACACCTTCTCAAGAAGAGTCTCTTCTGCGGTTACTGCTTCTGTTCCGGTTTCATCCTTTGAGGAATCGGCCCCGTTCTGATAGAGATAGGCATAATTGGGATCTGTGTAGATTTTCAGATACGTCAGTGCACCGGGGTTCATAACAATAAACGCCGTGACACCGACTGTGAGTACCATCAGACTGATGAGTACACCAACGACGATACCGTATGCAAAACGATTTTTCATTAACTGTGTCCTTTCAGGCTTGTAATAATAACTACTGCGCCCTGATGACAGGCAGGTACGGCTCCGGATCAATTGACTCACCGTTAAGTGCAAGGCTGAAATGAAGATGCGGTGCTGTCGAAATACCCGTGGAACCAACCTTTGCTATGTGCTGACCCTGTTGAACATAGTCACCCTTGTCGACAAGAAATTCCGAGCAATGACAATAGGTTGTTGCGTATCCGTTCCCGTGATCGATTCTGACGTAGTTTCCGCCACTTGCGGAATAGGTTGCTGCAGTTACTGTCCCCGCACATGCCGCAACAATAATCGCACCGAAATCACCGCCGATATCCCAGCCCTTGTGGAAGGTACTTGCACCCGCAATGGGTGCCTTTCTCGGTCCAAACTTCGAATAGGTTCTGTAATCGCCGGGAAGCGGCCAGATCATGTTGTATGGATTCGTCTCACCTGAGAGCTTAACGTCCTCAAGATCACCTGAGTAATACTTATCGGTCTTCGCGTAGATGACAAGTCTGTCGCCCGCCTCCCGGGCAAGCTCAGAATTACTGCGCTCCGCAGCCTCACGCTTCAAGCGCTCAGCTTCCTCCTGACGCTTTCTCTCCTCTTCCTTCATCTCAGCGATTGTAATCTCCTGCGCTTCGAGCTGCTCACCGTACTCAAAAAACATTTCATCGGTTATGCCGATCTTCATAGTGTACTCTTCAATCTGAGCCGCCTTGACTTCCGAAAGTGCCTGAAGCGACTCATATTCAAACTCGGAGGACTCCTTCAGACTCTCGAGCTCGTCAAGAGTTGCCTCAAGCATGAGTTCACGCTCGTTAACAGCCTCTCTGGCCGCCTCATATCGGTCAAGAAGCTTGTTGTCATAGTCGGTGATTCTGAACATGTACTCGACCTGATTGAGAATGTCACTGATGCTGCCGGCTCCCATCAGAGCCTCGAAATATGACTGATTCCCATTCTCGTAGATGTACCTGATACGGCGCTTCATGGCATCATACTGTTCTGCCTCACGTGCCTTCGCCTCCTCAAGATCTGCCCTTGTCTTCTCAATGTCTTCCTCCGTTTCGGAAATCCTTCCTGTCAGCTCATTGATGGCAATCATCGTTTCATTCATCTTGAGGTCAAGTTCCTCGATTGACTTTAAGATACTGTTCTGTTCCTTCTGAAGACGCTTCAGCTCCTTTGCCGTCTCGTCCTTCTTCGCCTGGAGATCGGCGCGGTTTTTCTCCGCCTCCTTGAGGCGCTCTTCATATGTCGCGGCCTCGGTCCTTGCTCCCTGTGCGAAGGACAACATCCCCGTCAGACAGAGTACAAAGCACAAAGCAAGCGCTAATATTCTTTTTACGAAGTTGTGTCTGTCTTTCATAAAACTTAATGAACCTCGCTGCTGATTTCAATCTTTCGAAGCTGCCTTGAAAGTGTAATGCTTGAACCGATGAAACCGATTCCTATACCAAGTGCAAGCGACATCGGAATGAAGGTCCTCATTACTTCGTCCACAGGCATAAACGTAATCACACTGAACATGGTGGAAAGCCTTTCGGCAAGAAGAACCGTAATACGATCGTACGCAAAGTAGAGAACAACAAGAGGGATTGCAGCGCCGACAAAGCCGATTACCACTCCTTCAACAACAAACGGTGTTCTGATGAAAAAGTCCGTTGCACCGATGAGCTTCATGATTGAGATCTCCGCTTTACGGACGGAGACACCTGTAGAAACAGTGATGCTTATAAGAAAAACGGCAACACAGATAAGAATGACAATCAGGACAGCAGAGACGATGGTCAGTCCCTTGTTAAAAGACGTCAGCATTCCGGCCACCTCGGCCTTGTCGTTAACTTTTCTGACGCCGTCAAGACCTTCGATGTAGTCAACCAGCGCCGCTTCCATTGAAACATCATTAAGATAAACCGTAAACGATGCCGAGTCTTCGAGCGGGTTGTCGTTTCCGAAGCTTGCCACAAGATCCTCGTTCAGATTGTTCTCGCAGTAATTCTTCCAGGCATCCTCTGCGGAAGTAAAGTCAACCTTTGAAACCTCAGGGCGCTCGTAAATCTTGTCTCCGATTCTGTTAATCCCGGCATCCGTAATACCCTCGTTAAAGAAGACCGTGATGCCGACACCCGTTTCCGCCTGTAAAACGACGTGCTCGATGTTTGTAAGAATGAAATAGAAAATTCCGAACAGAAGGATACATGCCGTCATCGTGCAGATCGAAGCCACCGAAAACATGCTGTTTCTCCTGATGCTCTTAAGTCCCTGGCCAATGCCGAAAAACAGAGTTCTAATAGTTCGCATATCTGTACCCGCCTTTGAAGCAGTCATCCACAAGTGTTCCCTTGTTTAGAGTGATGACGCGCTTTCTCATCCTGTCTACAATCTCGTTGTTATGCGTTACGACAACAACAGTTGTCCCGCGCCTGTTGACTTCCTCGAGAAGCCCCATAATCTCCATTGAATTCTTGGGATCGAGGTTTCCCGTCGGTTCGTCGGCAAGAAGAAGCATCGGTCTGTTGACGAGAGCTCTTGCGAGTGCAACTCTCTGTTGCTCGCCTCCCGAGAGCTCTCCGGGATAGGCATTCATCTTCTCGCCAAGACCAACCATTGTGAGAATTGAAGGAACAATCCTTCGGATGTCGCGCTCGGGAACTTCGATTATCCTCTGTGCGAAGGCAACGTTCTCGTAAACCGTCCTGTCCTTCAGAAGACGGAAATCCTGGAATACGATTCCGATACTGCGTCTGTGATTGCACACATGACGGCGCCTCAATCTTGAAATCTCCCTTCCTGCAACAAAAATCTTACCTGATGTCGGTGAGATTTCCCGAAGAAGAAGTTTTATCAGAGTAGACTTTCCCGATCCGCTCGGACCGCAGATAAAAACAAACTCGCCCTTCCTGATTTCAAGGCTGACATCGCGTAATGCGTGGGTGTCTTTCTTTGTATTGTAATCCTTGGAAACATGCTCCATCAAAATGACGGGCGGCTCTATCTCGCGCCTTAACATGTCTTCGTCATATTCCCGTGCCATAGGTTCTCCTTAATGACGTGTGAATTGCTTCTCTTCCGCAACTTCATGCCCGGCTTAATAAGTGTTTTCCATGTACTTCATATACCGCACTACCATCAGGGCAATATTGAAGGTAATGGCATCGTCAAAGAAACGGATGTCAAGACCTGTGAGCTTCTGTATTTTGTCAAGACGGTAAACAAGCGTATTCCTGTGAATAAAAAGCTTTCTTGCAGTCTCCGAAACGTTGAGGTTGTCCTGGAAAAATTCGTTGATTGTCTCAATTGTCTCCTTGTCGAACTCGTCAGGTGAGGTTGTACCAAAAACTTCTTTGATGAACATACGGCAAAGAGGCACCGGCAGCTGGTACACAAGACGCCCGATACCAAGATGGTTGTAAGCGATGATACGCATGTCTTCGTAGAAAATCCGGCCGACGTCGAGCGCCATCTTGGCCTCCTTGTAGGATCTCGAGACGTCCTTGATTTCGTTTACGATTGTACCGTAGGAGATTCGAAGCGACTTGTCGGCCTCTGCGTTAAGTGCCCCGAGAACAGACTTCGCGACATCGTTCATGTCCTCGTAGGTTTCATGATTCTTGAGCTCGCGCACGATGATAATGTTCTTCTCATCAACAGCCGTGACAAAATCGTGCGATTTAGTGCCGATAAACAGACTCCTGACGATCTCAACGGCTGTCGTGGTAATTTCGTCCTTTCCTTCAACGGTAAAGACTATTCGACGAGCCTCGGGTTCAATGTGAAGCTTCTTTGCCCGGCTGTATATGTCCACCAGAAGAAGATTGTCAAGCAGAAGATTCTTGATGTAGTTGTCCCTGTCGTAGCGTTCCTTGTAGGCAATAAGCAGACCCTGCAGCTGGAAGACCGCCATCTTGCCAATCATATAAACATCCGCACCCTTGCCCCTTACCAGAAGGACATATTCCGCAAGATGCTCGTCATATACCTTGAAAAAGTGGTAGCCCTTGAGTGACTGGCTATCTGCCGGCGAATCTGAAAACGCCCTTATCTCCTGCAGAAGGTCATCCGGTGCGTCTTCCGTGGCTGCAACAACCTTTCCCTCAAGATCGACAAGAATAAGATCAACTCTCCCGATTGATTTTATACCATCAAGCGTATTCTTTAAAATCTGATTTGTGACCATGTTCCCTCCGTAAATCCCCAAAGAATAAAACCCTGATAATATCATACCACAAATTTGAATTATGTCTATTCGGTTCTGAGTGCATCAATAGGACTTAAATCAGCAGCACGTTTTGCAGGCATGTAGCCGAAAAGGACACCGATTCCGGCTGACACACCCGATGCGAGAAGAAGCGACGAGGCTGTAGGTGCTGCGGGAAAATCAAAGAGCTTTCCGATGCCCACGGTAAGAACGCTTCCAAGAAGCACCCCGAGCAGTCCTCCCAGAAGCGCCATAAAAAGTGCTTCCGCTACAAACTGGAGAAGGATATCACGCTTCTTTGCGCCAAGTGCCTTTCTGACACCAATCTCTCTTGTACGTTCAACTACCGACACAAGCATGATGTTCATGATTCCGATACCGGCAACAACAAGTGAAATGCTTGCGATTCCGGCAAGAACTCCCGAAAGCTTGCTTGTAATCTCATCCACAATGGTAAGCAGCATGCTGAGCGAGAAAACAGTATAAAGCGACTCATCCTTAAGATGGTCATAGAGGAAATCATCAATAAGGTCCTCAACAGCGTTCATGTTGTCTGTGTCATAGGTCAGAATACTGAACGAAGTAACTTCCGCATTCGAGGTAAGACGGCATGCCGTGCTGTACGGAATACAGACGCAGTCATCCTCGGAACCCTTTTTGGACTCTGCTGCCTCTTCAAATACGCCAACGATCTCGTAGCGGTCGCCGTTAATCTTCATATTCTTCCCTACAACATCAATCTCGCCGAAAAGCTCGTCGGCAACATAGGTTCCGATTACACAGACACGGTTTCTCACAAGGACGTCGCCGTAGGCAATAAAGCGGCCGTCCGCGACGGTCTTGTGCTGAATCATTGCATAGTTTTCATCAACACCCGTAATGGACTGACGGCTGATTACGTTTGATTTGTTCTTGCAGGAAAAGTAACCGCTCACATTCGGAGTGACACCCTCTATAACATCCTTGTGTTCCTCCGCAAAGGCATACATGTCATCAAGGACAACACGTCTTGTTCCGGAATTCTGTACTGACACTGAGATTGTGTTGGTACCCATGTCTGCCATACTCTCAACTATGTAATTGGTAACACCGTTCACAATGCCTATCAGCATGATAACGGATGCTACACCGATTATGATGCCGAGCATTGTCAGAAACGATCGCATTTTATTGCCCTTGAGGCTCTTTAATGCAAGCTTGATTATCTGCGTTATCTTCATCTGTATCTCCTGAATCTGCTTCTTCAGATGTCTCTTTCATCATATGAACAGCTTCTGAAGAAGAGTCTTTTGTTTCGGAATCTTCTTTTCTGACACCTGAGCTGCCGGCAAACATCTTTATGTCTGAGGTTGCACTGTTTATGAATTCATAGTACTTTTCGGCAGTGTCATCAAAGACAATCTTTCCGTCACTCATCTTGACAACTCTTTTTGCTGTGAGGGCAATCGAATTGTCATGTGTGATGAGCACGATCGTGTTGCCGTCTTCATTCAGGCGGCGGAGAAAATCAAGGACTTCAGCGCTCGTTCTCGAATCAAGCGCGCCGGTCGGCTCGTCAGCGAGAATAAGATTCGGATCTCCGGCAAGTGCCCTGGCAATGGAAACTCTCTGCTGCTGGCCGCCCGACAGCTGGTTCGGACGATTGTGCACCTTGTCTGAAAGTCCGACCCTTTCAAGTGCAGCAAGCGCACGCTCTTTTCTCTCCTTTGCGTCGATTCCCGCATAGAGCAGCGGAAGCTCAACATTTTCGAAGACATCCAGCTTCGGAAGAAGATTGTACTGCTGGAAAATGAATCCTATCGTCTTGTTTCTGATAACCGCGAGCTCATTGTCGCTCATTTCACCGACATCGTAGCCGTTAAGGATGTACTTCCCTCCGGTGGGAACATCGAGAGCTCCGACAATGTTCATCAGGGTGGATTTTCCGCTTCCGGATTTCCCGACAATTGCTACAAATTCACCCTCATCTATAGTCAGATTCAATCCGTCGTTTGCCCGGACCTCGTTGTCACCCATGCGATAAATCTTGGAAAGATCGACAAGCTCTATCAGGTGCTTTCTTTCATCCATCAGATTTCGCCCTACCTTCCTTCAAAACCGCCCGAATTTCTGCCGCCGGAATCTCTTCCGCCCGAATTTCTGCCGTCTCCACCGGGTCTTCCGCCCGAATACGGTCCGCTCTGGACACTTACGTCAACCGCACCTCCACCCATCAGGGTTGCCCACGGATTATTCGACTTTCCGGTAGAATTGTATCTTGAAACGTAAACCGTCTCACCTTCGGTTATTCCGGACTTTATCTCAATGTACTTTCCGTCTGTTGCACCTGTCTCTACCTCGACACTTCTGTAGCCCGCAGGCACACTTCCCGTAGCTTCCGTTACGGAATCATCCTTGACGTAAACAACAGAGCCGTTTCTTACCGCATCGATAGGAACTGCAAGAACGTTCTCCTCATCCGCGATAAGAATGGTTCCCGTTACGTTCATGCTCGGAAGAAGGTCTCCCGGCTCGTCGATTGTAACTGTAACCGTGTAGGTTGTAACTCCGCCGTTCGATTTACTCTGAAGGTCGATGTTTGTTACATGCCCCTCGAGTTCTTCGTCAAGCGCATCTGCTTCGACAACAACCCTCTGACCGATTTCGACGGCACGAATATCAAGTTCGTCAATCGACATGTCAAAGGTCATCTTGGAAACATCATACAAAATAGCGAGATAATAGTTCATGTTCTGCATGGTTATCTCGTCATCTTCTTCAACTTCTCTTGCGATAATCTGTCCCGCAACAGGAGCCTTGATTGAACAATCCTCAAGAAGCTCCTCCTTGTCGGCAAGATCCTCCTCAAGGTCTTCAATCTGATCGGCATAATCATCTATCCTGTCGTTGCAGCTGTCAAGATTGTTCTTGGCATTATAACGCGCATTCCAGGCATTGTTCAGCTTTTCCTCATAGGAATCGACCATGTCATCGGTACTCTCACGGTCGAAAATCATCATCACATCGCCGGGATTGATTGCATTTCCTTCCTCAAGGAAGAGGTACTCGATGTCTCCGCCCATCTTTGCCTTGACTGTTGTTTCTTTTCCGACGTCAAAGATTCCGGGTTCATTACAGAAAATATCTCCGATGGATGCCGAAGCACCTGTTCCCTTTACGATTCCTCCGGGATTTGAAACTTCGATCTTTACCTTCTTTGTCATAACATTTCCCGAACCGACCTTTGCCTTGCTGCTTACATAAGTTACTTTTCCGGGAAGCGTCTCAAACGATCCTTCAACCTCAACAACTGCCTTCTTTCCGACTGTCTCCTCTGAAACCTCCGACGCAGTGAAATCAATCTCGAGAATCATCGTCGAATCATCCTCGACATCACAGATGTTTGCTTCTTCCCGTACCGTATCGCCTTCCCTGACATAGATCTTTGTAATATGGCCCCTGACATCGGAAACAAGAGATGTTGTTCCGTAACGTGCCTCAGCCTCAATAAAGTCCTCGTTTGCCCTGTCGTAGTTCTTAACAGCACGCTCGTAGGCATCCTCTGCCGAAGATACGGAATCTACCTGCTTTTCGTAATTTCTCTTTGCCCTTTCAAGCGCTTTTTTTGCGTCCTTTACAGCCTCCTCGGCCTCTTTTGTCGTCAGCTGTATAAGGACCTGATCCTCCTCAACCATATCCCCTACATTGAAGTTGACGGAAATGACATCGCCTTCAACCTTTGATTTAATCTCATAGGTGTCGATCGGCTGGACACTTCCCGCACCCTCAAGCGTTGAGCTGATAGTCCGGTACTGTGCCACCTCATCGGTATGGGCAGTCAGAACATCCGTAATCTGCTTTGTTACCCTGACAACTTTTACAATCTGAACCGTCAGAAAGATCAGAATGAACAGAATTATGCCTCTGACAATCCACCCCTTGACCGACTTTGGTTTGAGCTTCTCCCAGATTCTTTTCAAAATCTTATGCTCTTTCTTTGTTTCAACTGTTTCCGAAACCATTGTATCCTTTTTCTTTTTCACACGAATTCCTCCGAATCAACTTCATCGCATCCTGCGCATTCCATCGTTGTCAACTCCGGCTGTACAATACGGTACATTTACCTTGTCACCCTGATTACACGAACCATACCGCCGTTTACCTCGGGCTTGTCGTAGTATGCCATGATCTGTCTGTTCTCAAGGTTCATCGAGCGAAGCTCTGCTATCGACATAATCTTTACATCCGAGCTCTCACCGTAGTAGACAATGACATCAGGTGATAGTCTCATACTGCTTTCCCTGTTGTAAATCCTGTCGATTCCGATACTTGTTACTGCCGAGAAAGTATTAAGTGATGTGGCCTTCTTTACCTGCCCGTTCTCAAACTCTATTGAAGCGGGAGCCTGCATTGTCGAACCTCCGGTAAAGTCCGCGAGTGCCCTTGCCGTTGTCTTCGTTCCCGCCTTGTCATAAGTGAAAGTAATCGTAGTTCCGGTAAGTTCCGTATAGTACATGTAGACATACTGCTTCTCGTCGCCGGTGTAGCCGTTAAGGATAAGCACTTCGACATTTCCCGACTCGTTGAGGCGGCTGTAGAGAACATCCTTGGAATTGATTTTGCAGCCTGTGATTCTGTCTAAGGTCAGTTCATATGTACCGTCATCAGTAACATCGGCAATGTAGACATTCCTGGCGAAGATTCTGTCGCCGATGCTTGCGCCGTCCTCTGATATCTCTCCCGTAACATAAACTCCGGAAACATCGTTAAGCGAGCTTGCCGTGAGAGTCTTGACCGTAGCCGTGTTGTCCTTTGATGAGTAGACAATTGCTGTTCCTGCAGCAAGACCTCCTGCGCTTCCCTTGCAGCTTATCTTCTGGTCCTTGCCGTTCTCGTCGCTGAATTCGATGTAGGTTTCGGAATTCGACATGGCGGTTCTCTTTGCCACACTCTTTACGACACCGAAGATCTCAACGGGCTTTGTCCTGCTTGAATAAATAGCCGCAATCTTTCCGTCGGAATCAAACGCACACGTAACTACATCGCCCGCACTGATTGTTCCGCCGACCTTGACGCTTGCAACCGCTGCCGTGCTTCCAAGTTCATAGGTTTTTCCGCTCAGCTGAATCGCCGTAGGGTAGAGAACGGAATCCTTTACCTTTTCGATCGTGCCGTAGACGAAATTGCTGTAGGCCCATACAGTATTTGAATTCTCAGAATAGTAGATAATGTCGTAAAGCTTCACGTCAAACCAGTTCGCAAACTCGTCGTTTCTGTAGACGGTTGCCGAGCCCTGCTTTACGGGAAGCGTTGCAAGAAACTCGTCGCTGTCATTGACGAACGGACCCTTGCGATCGGAAACAATCCCGTTGCCTGCAATCACCTTGCCGTCACTTGACTGTATGCAACCGAGACGTTCGCCGTAGATCCTTCCGTTCACTTCAACTGCGAGAGTATTATAGATAAGTGTTTTGCACTTTTCGGAAGAAAGCTTTTCACCGGCTTTTACATTAAGCTCGTCGGTGATTTTAAGCTCCTTCGCAAGATTCATAAGAGAAGAGATGCTCTTAGGACTCTTATCGGCCGTAAATCCGACCACCTTTGTGAGTGCCGAAATGGCCTCCGTCGACGTGATCGTCTTTCCGGGTCTGAACTTTCCCTTGAGATTTGCCGTCATATAGCCCTGCTTTGCGCAATAGGCAATGTACTTTGCCGCCCAGTGTGTCTGCCTGACATCGCTGTAAACAGAGTAGCCCGTGTGAGCTGTGTCCTCAGCGCCTGTCAGTACATAAAGCATCTGCGCAAACTGTGCTCTTGAAACATCCCCCGATACCTTCTTATCCGTGGCAAAGATGCCGAGCTGGTCTACAAGCGATGTGTCCGTTGCTGCCTGCACCGTCTCGGACGATGTACACACAACAACCATCATCACAGCCAGCATAAGGACAAGAGAGTACCTGACGATACCTAATGCCTTTTTCATATTAACCTCCGATTTCCCGTTTTTACTCTAAAGAAGTATAGCACAGAAATCGGATAAAATCGATAATACACACTATTTACAAAATTTTTTACTTGTTTGGACGCGGAAGGTACTCGCCAAGCTTCACTCCCGAGACCGACGGTCTGTCGATGTAGACCGCTCCGTACTGCTCGCGCATGGCGCGAACCTCCCTCAAAAGCTCGGGTGCACTCATAAGCCGGCACCCCTGGCCGAGGATAATCACCTGTTCCATCCCGTCCGACGTGGCAACCGTGACATCATGCTCACGTCCAAGCTTGTGAGACAGCCTCTCAATGTAGGTGTCCGCCGTCTCCGCTTCCTTTGTGTAAACAACCGTAATCCCGGACCACTCTTCCGTCTTTGTAACTCCGCCCGCCACCTTGTAGGCGTCAAACACGAGAATAACCGTCGATTCCGAATAGCCGCGATAGTCCCCAAGGATGTCCATAAGCCTGAATCTCGCGCTGTCAAGGCTCTTTGCTGCGAGCGCCTTAAGCTCATCCCAGGCAAATATGATGTTGTAGCCATCGACAAGAAGGTATCGTTCTCTCTTCCCGGCAGGCTTCGCGGCCTTGATTTTCTCGATGGAATGCGCCAGCCTTCTTGCTTCAATTGCCTCTTCGTTAAAATTTCTCGTCTTCTGCTGAGACGGAAGCTCCCGCTTTACTTCTCCGTAGGTCTTTGTAAAAATTTCCTCAAGCTCTTTGTCTGTAGCTTTCGTCTTTGACACGGGTGCGGGCTCTTCATATGAAGGGCTGTCAGGCATTTCCTCAGCACTAAATCCCGTATCGATGTGCATGTACTCGTGCACGTGATCCCACGGAATGACGATTCCCGCGCCGCCCGAACAGAATACTGAATCTGCGGTGTTTTCAAGGTCGCGGTCGGGATCGTAAGCGAAGGAGGCAATTACCTCGTCGGAATTGTGACACGGTCTGTAGCCGCCTGCAATGCAGGTCAGGGTTCCCCGCCCCTTTGTGTAAGCGGCAACCTCCATTGCATAGTTCTGAAGTGAAGCGACAGGTGCACTTCCCGTTATTGTGGCAAGATCGCCCCTAAGGTCAGGCGAAGAGAACTTTGCAAACCGTCTGTCAAGGTCCGAAAGGGCACGTCCGACTGCCTCTGAAGGTATCTCAAGGGCAAACTCATAGTAGGGTTCAAGAAGCTCCGACCGCGCATGGCGAAGACCGTTCCGGACTGCCCTGTAGGTTGCCTGTCTGAAATCCCCGCCCTCGGTGTGCTTTGTGTGGGCACGCCCCGCTATGAGGGTGATCTTCATATCCGTGACAGGAGAACCCGTGAGAACTCCGACATGCTGCTTTTCGTAAAGATGCGTAAGGATCAGGCGCTGCCAGTTGCGGTCGAGATCGTCCTCGCTGACCGATGATTTGAAGACCATTCCGCTTCCGGCTTCAAGCGGTTCGAGAAGGAGATGTACCTCTGCATAGTGGCGAAGCGGTTCGAAATGACCAACGCCCTCTGCGACAGACGAAATCGTCTCCTTGTAGAGAATCGCACCGCTGCCAAATTCTACATCGATAGAAAACCTTGAAGAAATCACCTGCTTTAATACCTGAAGCTGAATTTCTCCCATGACGCAGGCCTCAAGCGCTCCGGTCTTTTCGTTTCTTGAAATACGAAGCTGCGGATCCTCTTCAGAAAGAAGGCTGAGCTTACGAAAAGCACTGACACTGTCGACACCGTCGGGAAGTATGATCTCGTAGGTCAGGACGGGCGAAAGAACCGGCTCGGTCAGATTCTCCGGCATGCCAAGCCCCTGACCCGCAAATGTTGATGAAAGACCGGTGACGCAGCAGACATCGCCTGCGCGTACTTCTTCAGCAGGTTCATACTTTGTCCCCGAGTAGATTCTGATCTGATTACACTTTTCGGGGGCGTCGGCGCCGGTCGGGACAAAATCCTTCACGTGAAGACTTCCGCCAAGAAGACGCATATGTGTCAGGCGCTCGCCCTTCTCGTCTCTCGTAATCTTAAACACTCTTGCCGCAAAACCTGCTTCAGGAGTTCTTTCCGGAATCAGGTCGCTAAGACCGCAAAGAAGCTCCTCCACGCCTTCAAGCTTCAGCGCCGAGCCAAAAAAGCAGGGGAACAGTTTTCTCCTGGCGATGAGCCCGGGAAGCTTTGCCTCGTCAAGCGTCCCGCTTTCCATGTAGGATTCGAGAAGCTCCTCGTCACAAAGGGCAATGTTTTCGAAGAAGTCATCGTCTCTCTTTGAGAAATCGACACAGGATCCGGACAGTTTTTCGCGAAGTTCAGCAAGGAGAGCCTCCCTTGAAGCTCCCTCGCGATCCATTTTGTTTACGAATATAAAGGTCGGAATGCCATACCGCTCAAGAAGCCGAAACAGCGTGAGGGTGTGGCCTCGAACACCGTCATCGCCGCTGACAAGAAGCACGGCGGCATCAAGAACGGGCAGCGTCCTCTCTGTTTCAGCAGAAAAGTCCACATGGCCCGGTGTATCAAGAAGTGTAAATTCCGTATCCTTAAAGCCGAAAACGGCCTGTTTAGAATAAATCGTAATCCCGCGGCTTCTCTCAAGCTCGTTTGTGTCGAAGAATGTATCCTTATGATCGACTCGCCCGAGCGTACGAAGAATTCCCGTCTTATAGAGAATCGCCTCGGACAGCGTGGTTTTACCCGAATCAACATGGGCAATCACTGCAATACAACACTTTTTCACATGTGTTCCTCCGTCATTACTTCGAAGCGATACTGTTCGCATACTCGGAATAGCTCATTCCCGTGTACTTTTTGAAACAGCGTCCGAAATAATTGGGGTCGGGAATACCTACATCAATGGCTGTCGCAAACATCTTGGAATTGGTCTTTGCCATCTCCTTTGCACGTTCCATCCTGCATTCCGTCAGGTACTCGACAAAGCTCTTTCCTGTTTCAAGCTTGAACTTCCTGCTAAGATAACTCGAACTGAAGCCAAACATCTGAGCAACGCCTGTAAGGTTGATCTTTGAGTCGGTAAAATTTTCCCGAAGGTAGTTCTCAATCTGGCCGATGACCGTGGGCTCCATAACCTTCCCGTTCTCGCCCTCATCCCTTGAAGTCTCGTCGAGATACTTCCTGACTTTTGCAAGCGTCTCGGCAACTTCCGTCCTGACTACGGGCTTTAACATGTACTCAAAGACTCTGAGTCTGATGCACTGTCTTGCATACTCAAACTCATCAAATGCCGACATGATAATAATCACGAGATTCGGATAACGCTTTGTGGCAATCTCGGCGAATTCAATTCCGTTCATAAACGGCATCGAAATATCAACAAAAGCAATGTCGGGCCGCATCTCGTCAATTACGTTTATTGCCTCAATTCCGTTTTCTGCCTCACCGACAATCTGCATGTCGAACTGTTCCCAGTTGATTGAAGCACGCATAAGTTTTCTTGCCGACTGCTCATCATCAATTAGCATCACTCTGTACATTGCTCTTACCTCCGTTCTGAATAATCAGATATGGAATAACAATCTCAATCTGTGTATATTCCCCGAGTTCGCTCGTAATCCTGACTACATCGTCACTGTCGCAGTAGTACCTTATTCTCTGAATTGTTCCACGAAGACCGAAGCTCGATATCTGCCCGGCCTCTCCGGCAATTTCGTCATCCGTCTTTGTGGCAAGAATCCGCGATATCACGTCTTCGCTCATGCCGACACCGGTGTCATAGACAGTGATGTGAATTCCGTCATTAAGAAGCCTTGCCGTGATCTTAATCAGACCTTCCTCCCCCTTGAGACGTATTCCGTGATAGATACTGTTCTCAACAAGCGGCTGGAGAAGAAGCTTCGGAATCATACATCCTTTTGCATCCTCGTCAATATCGTACTCATCGCGGATGATATCACCGTACCTGAGCTTCTGCAGCGACAGGTAATCCTTAATGATTGCTATTTCACGGGCAAGCGGAATCTCCCTGTCGCCGTGGCTTAAGAAATTGCGGTAGAAGCTGCCGAGTGTCTCGACCGCCGAATGGACCTCGGCTGCACCCACATCAAGCGCCATGCAGTCGATTGTCTCAAGTGAATTATAGAGAAAATGCGGCTTTATCTGTTCATGAAGGACTCTCATCTCCGCCTTTCTCATCATCTTTTCGTTCTCGAGAGACTTGTTGAAGAGTTCATTCATATATGTGATCATTGAATTGTAGCTGTCCGCAAGCATTCCAAATTCGTTTTCGGGAACGTTGACATCGATCTTTTCAAGCCAGCCCTTGCTCTTTGTTTTCTCCATGGCGTTCGACAGCTCGATGATGTGACGGGTCAGGTTCTTGTTTACAAACGCCCCGGCAATAATGACGGAGAGAAGGAATGCTATAAAAATAAGAATGAGCATGTACACTGTCTCCCGGGGAACAACATCTGTATCCGCCTCGGTCCGGCAAAGAACAATAAGCGGAATGCCCTTGATCCTGCAGCCGGATACCATTCCCGTTGACAAGCCGTTTCGAAGCTCCTTATGAACATACTCTGTGCTGTCAAAGACAGGGTCATACATGTTGAAAAGCTCAACGCTTCCGGAGAGATAATTACCCTTGTCATCAAGTACACAGACACGATCTTCGCCCTGATCGAAGGTAATCCTGTCAATCATTCTCATTGAGATGTTCATAAGCAGGATTCCTGTGCGCTTTTGCGTCAGAATATCGTTGATCTCTCTCTCTATCGTAAGAAGCGGTTCACCGTTTACACGAACGACTGCATCATCGGCATTCATTCTAATGATGACACCGCCCGACTTCTCAAGTATAGGATTGTACCAGTCGGGATCTTTGAGCCTCTCCTCCCTCAGAATATAGGCATCCCTGTTGTTGCTAATCTGCGTCCCGTCATTTCTGATAATCATGATGCTGTCGATGTTTGTGCTGACGTTGATTACATCATAAATTCCGAACCTCGCATCATTTGCCATTCCGACATCGGCGCTCTTCGCTCTTAAATACTTCGTAACATCCTCGTTCATCATAACGAGCCTTGAAATGTCCTTGTAGCTGTCCATTTTTGCAATAATACTCGATGCTATGTTATTGAGGATTGTCTCAGATTCTCTGATCTCGTAATCGCGCTCAGCTCTCTGCGTCAGAACAACCGAAGCGCACATGAAGACAATACCGTAAAAGATTGTTATCAAAATGATAACCAGCTTCATCCTGCTTATCAGCGATTTTCTCTTTCTGATCTTCCCGGTACCGATTGTTTCCATAGGTTGCCTCATGTTTGTAAGATTTTTATAAGCACTATTTTTACCCAAAGTATACCATCAATATCTGCCACACGCAAGAATGATAAATGTTATTCTCAATCCGCTTCGCTGCCTGCCCGTACAAAAAAGCCCTTCGCCTTTTGCACAACAGGGTGAAGAGCAGAAAAAGGGCTCATATCCAAAAGGAAGTTATGAATATGAGCCCCGTAGTTTTCATTGTTTAATTGTACTGTCCGATCAGCCCTTGATAGCGCCGGCAATGAAGCTGTCCTGAATACGCTTGCTCAAGAAGATGTATACAAGAAGTGTCGGGAATGTTGCCACGCAGAGGGCGGCACCAATCGGTCCCCAAGCCGTCGTGTACTGTCCCGAAAGTGCCTGAATACCAACGGGCAGAGTCTTGTAGGCGGAATTCGAAATGAAGATGTTTGCGAACATCAGCTCATTCCAGCACTGAAGGAAAGTGTAGATTCCGATTGTTGCTACAGCGGGCTTCATAAGCGGCACAATGATTCTGAAGAAGATTCCCCAGACACCGCATCCGTCGATGCAGGCTGCCTCATCAAGTTCTCTCGGAAGGTCATTCATAAAGCCGGTGCAGATCAGTATTCCCATTGCAAGTGAGAATGCGGAATAGGGAATGATCAGGGCCCAATAGGAATTGAGCATCTTAAGCTTTGAAAGAGTAACGTAAATCGGAACAATTGAAGCATGGATGGGAATAGTAAGTCCGAGCATGAAGAACTTGTTCATGGTCTTTCTTCCCTTCCAGATAAGCCTCGTCATGCCGTAGGTTGCCATAAGAGAAACAACAAGTGTTATCAGGATTGTCGCAACGGCAACAATAATACTGTTCAGGAAGTAACGTCCCATGTCTCCGGTGTTCATGGCATCGGAGTAGTTCTTCCAAATCCAGTACTTGGGAAGTCCTGCAACGTTTACACCGAAAATTTCCTCGTTGTTCTTAAGTGAGAAGGTGAACATCCAATAAACAGGGAAGAGATTTACAAGAGCCCAGATAGTGAGCACAATGTAGACGAACACTTTCTTGATCTTGTCTTCTCTCTGGATCTGTGAAAGATCTTTAGTCTTTTTCTCGCCCATATCAATCCTCCTCCTTGAATATTCTGCCTATGATAAGCGCAAAGGCAAAGCACAGAACAATCAGCAGAACTGCGATTGTGGAACCCATGCCGTAGCGGTTACGCAAAAATAGCATGTTTATCATCAACGTACTGGGTACCTCTGTTGAATGAAGAGGTCCTCCGTTGGTTAATACGTAAATAAGGTCGAATGATTTAAGCGATCCTGTTACTGCGAAGATGACACTGATCTTCAGAATCGGCTTAATGTAGGGTAATACGATGTGTCTGTTTACCTGTCCCTCTGATGCACCGTCAAGCATTGCAGCTTCACGAAGCTCCGGGGGAACACTCTTTACACCGGCATACATGAGAAGCATGTGATAGCCGACATACTGCCACAGAATAGGAACGAAGCAGGCTCCGAGAGCCGTTTCCTTTTTGCCGAGCCAGATTTTGGCGAGATTGTCAAGACCCATTCCTCTGAGGGCAACATTTAAAATACCATAATCGGGATTGTAGATCTTCAGCCAGAGCTGACCGATTACTACTGTTGAAATAAGTACCGGCATGAAATAAATTGACAGAAACCCTCTTTCGCCCTTGATACCCTTGCCGAGCTTTAACGCCAGCCACAACGAAAGGGGCAGCTGAATGAAAACGGATAATCCGGCCAGAAGCAGGGAATTTCCGAGTGCCTTCCAGAACCCGATGGCTTTACTTGTAAAAAGCTCCTTGTAGTTTTCAAGTCCGATGAAGGTCATCTTTCCGAAACCATTCCAGTCGAACAGGCTGTAGTATCCTGACAAAACGATGGGCGCTATGAGGATCCCCACAAAGAGTACTACTGCGGGCAGCATAAATATTATGATATACAGCTTCTTGCTGTGCATTTTAACCATTGTGTCAGATCCTTTCAAATATTGAGAATATTACCGTGACTTTATATACGTTTTTGTTATCGCACGTTTTTACAAACTGACAGCCTCCCTCCGCCTAAAGCCAAGGGAGGCTGTCCAATATCACACTATATTATACGGATTTTCCGGTAATACTATCTGATATCAGCTGCAAGACCCTCTACGAAGCCCTTGCCATCAATACCACAACCGTAAACCATATCTACGTATGAAAGGTATGTGTTTGCATCGTCTGCGTTCTGAGCGGTATCACCAAAGAGAACGTATGTATCAGCCTTTGCACAGATTTCAGAAACAGCCTGTGTTAAAGGATTGATTGAAGATGTGTCATAGTGAGGTGTCCAAGCGGGAAGACCACATCCATCAAGGTAACCATAGTGGCAGATCTCACGACCAAGTTCCATACAGAATTCAGCAGCTGCTGCAGCGTTAGGTGATCCTGCTGCTACTGCAAGTGTATCTGAAGGTCCACCGATGAGCTGGCCAAGCTTTGACTTATCAGCATTGATAACGGG
>JAZLIL010000194.1:0-20924 GCA_045617405.1 Lachnospiraceae bacterium
GTGTATCGGGAGATTTGCTTTCCCCATTTATGCCTTGCTTCTTGCGGAGGGATACAGGCATTTTAAGGATGATCCGAAAAGGTTCTCAAAGCATTTATGCGACTATGTGGTTCTGACTCTGATTTCCGAACTTGCCTATGACCTTCTTGAGGCCAGACCTTTTACCTGGAGCAATATGATCAGCTCCCAAAGCAACATGATTACGCTTTTGATTGCTTTCCTTGGTCTGATAGCAATTGACAAGTGGAAAAAGAACCCCCTGCCGTTGTTTTCGGTGATTTTGCTCACAGCATTTTCTACTTTCTTTATTCAATCAAATTACAAATTTGCAGGAGTTCTTTTGGTATATGCATTCTATTTCTATCTGAATTGGGCCATGGATCATGATAGAAGCTACCTGCAGCGTTTTGGAATGCTGCTTTTGATTATGATTGTTTATCTGTCGATTTATCATTGGGCACGTTATGATTTCTGTGATTGGAACAAATATGTCACAAAGCTGATCGGCAACAATAAGTACTGGTATCTTACCCATATAGCTGTTGCCGGATTACTGGCAGCGTATACCGGGGAACTCGGATACAGCTCAAAACAATTCAAAACAGTATACAAATGGTTCTACCCGGCTCATCTTGCTGTTCTTGCCATGATCTCTTTGGGACTGGGTTAGGAAATTAAGAGGAAGAAATGGTAAAGTATTTTGATATAAACAGCTCCGATGTCAGTACTAATGGCCTGCTCCGCTCATAAGTCGGCATTGACAGAATATGACAGCAAAGAGTATAATGAAATGTGAGAAAGAGCTTGGCAATCGTAAAATGCGATAGTTTGTAAACTGCTTTTTACGTTTTACCAATAGGAATGAAGATGGTTGCTGTAAGAGGTTGTTGGTTTTCCAAGAGGTGAATGTTATGAAGAAAAGTATTGTGTTGGTATTGGCAGTAACTTTGTTGTGCGGATTACTTTGCGGATGCGGGGCGAAGCAAAAGGAACAGGTTAATGTAATCATCAAGCTTCCGGCATTGACAATGCCGACATTAAACGATCCTGAGTGTAAACAGACAGGTGACTTTATTAAAAAGGCCTGGGACCGGTTTGCGGCACAGTACGAAAAGTATGATGTCACATCGGATATTGTTATTTTTGAGCAAACGGAGTATCAAAAGAACATCGTTGACTGTTACGGAAAAGCGAACGGCGCGGACATGATGTTTGGCGGGTATTTTACCATTTCCGGATATATCTACGACGGATATGCCGTTCCGTTTGATGACATTATTACAGATGGGATTAAATCCGAATTCAGTGACAGCACGTGGGCGCAGTCAAAGGGAAATAACGGGAAGACATATCTGATGCCTTTCTACGCACTTCAGAATATTCTTTCTTACAATAAGGATATGCTTAAGCAGTGCGGACTTGATGAATACTGTTATGATGATGAGGCTATCCACGGATGGAGTCTTGATGATTGGGAAATCATCCTTTCAACACTTTCAGAAAAGCTTCCTGAGGGGCAGTATCCGATGATGATGTATGCAGCCAACAATCAGGGTGATACACATACAATGATTCAGCTCAGATGTAAGGGAAGCAGCTTCTTTAATGAAGAAGGACTGTTTAATATTAATACTCCCGAAGGAATTGCAGCACTCTCGTGGATTAAGGATAACTATGATAGGGGCTATTATCCTCAGAACGCCGAGATGCTTTCAATTACTGATAATCAGGAACTCTTTGCCAACGGAGAGTTCGCCTTTTATGTTTATAATACTGCTCTTGCAATGTACTCAGAACAGCTCAATCTGGGATTCGTCAACTTCCCCGGAAGCACTGAGGACGGTGTAAGCAGTAACTGGCTTACAGGATTTATGGCATTTGATAACGGAAATCCTAAGAAGGTTGAAGTAATTAAGGATTTCATCAAGTACATTTACGAGACTCCTGAGCTTATGGAATACAGTACCGGCGGAGTTCCCTGTTCGAAGACTGTAAGTGAAAAGTATAAGGATCAGATTAAGATGTCTGATGAATTCCTAAAGAATGAAGTAAATGCGGTTGATTTTACGGCAAACAACCCTAACTGGGCAGGTGTAAGAGAAGCATTCTGGCCTCACATAAATGCTTTGCTTACCGGAGAAGAAACAGCTGAAGAAGCTGCTGCGGGTATTGATGCGGGTTGCAATGCAGCCATTACCTCAGTAGAAAGAAAGCTTCATGAGTAATTGATATCCGAAGAAAAGAAATTGATGCCGGTTGTGAGTAATTGATATCCGAAGAAATGAAATTGATGCCTGTTGCATTGAAGAAAGATAGAATGCCGATTTTGGAGTAGTGATATGATTAAGAGCACAATCTTAAAGAAAAAGAATAATCCTGTCGCTATTATTATTATTATTATTATGGCGCTTTTTCTGGTGCTGTCTCTTTGGCTTGTTTATCGAAAAGTTACTGAAAGAATAGTAGATTATAACGTAAAAGTCATGAAAGAGATTTCTGTTCACGATAATAGAGCTGTAGAACATAGTATCGCGAATAGACTTGAATCATTACATGCAATAAGCATGGAACTGGAAAAGAGCAATCCGGATTCAATGCAGGAGGCACAGCTTATACTGCGTGATCATTTGAAGTATTTAAAAGATGCAAGGAATCTTTTGCTTTTGGATGAAATCGGAACTGTATATAAGGATACCGGTCTTATTGAAAAGGACGAAATAGTTAAAGAGTATTGTGATAACCGTGAGGGTGAATTTGTTGTCCGTTATAACAGGGTTAAAGAAATATATGAAATGAATCGCGAATGTCTTCTAATGGCGGTTCCGGTTAATATTACCATTGACGGAACGCATATCACGAATGTCCTGGCATTGATGAATATCGACGCCATCAAGGATGAATTAAAAGTCGACAGTTACGAAGGAAGAGGCTTCAGTTCAATTATTGACAGAGACGGAAATTATATTGTCAATGTCAATGATATGCATTCTCTGTACAGCTATGACAGCTTCTTCGAGGATATGAAGAATGCCAAGATAAAGGGGTATGGTACTGCTCAGAATTTTCTGGATGCTCTCGGGGCTTTAGATGGTACTGATGGATTGCTTTTCGCGCAGTATGAGTTTAAGGGAATCGATTATGCGGTTACAGTAGTCGATATCCCCACTACTGACTGGTATTTTCTTACCAATGTTCCGATGAACATCTTCAGAGAACAATCTAATGCAATTATGGCTGTTTTTGCAGTGCTTGTTGTTGTTATCCTGATAGTGTTTGCAGGTTTGGGATATATGGTATTCAGAAACCGCAGACAGCATTTGCTGCTAAAGGCCGCTGATGAGCGTGAGAAGAATATTGAGATTATTGAAAAGCAGAATGAGGAACTGGAGATACAGCATGACAAACTTGAAAAGGCTTTGGCGATGGCAGAATCTGCATCCAGGGCAAAGACAACATTCCTCAATAATATGTCTCATGATATCAGAACGCCTATGAATGCGATTATCGGTTATACGGGAATGGCTGAGACGCATATAGACAATAAGGAGCAGGTACTAAGTTTTCTCAATAAGATAAGTAAATCATCGAATCATTTGCTGTCACTTATTAACGATGTCCTTGATATGTCCCGTATTGAATCCGGAAAGATGACGCTTAATGAAAAGGCAGAAAGCCTGTCTGAAATAGTGCATACTCTTCGTGATATTGTTCAGTCTGATATTCGTGCTAAGAATATGGAGCTGTTTATTGACGTAGACAGTATTAAGGATGAGACGGTTATCTGCGATAAGCTGCGGCTTAATCAGGTACTACTTAATATCCTATCCAATGCCATTAAGTACACACAATCCGGCGGCAGTGTTTCCGTTCGTATTAGACAGGATGGCGTGGATGAGGACGGCCGCGGAAAGTATGAATTCAGGGTTAAAGATAATGGTATGGGAATGAGTGCGGAGTTTCTTACCACAATATTTGACCCGTTTACAAGAGTCAATTCTACGACTGTCAGCGGAATTCAGGGTACCGGTCTCGGGATGGCTATTACCCAAAATATCGTTGAATTAATGGGTGGTGCCATTGTGGTTGAGAGTGAAGAAGGGAAGGGCACGGAGGTTATTCTTAATTTCAATTTCAAACTTAAGGATAAATCTGAAGGGATAGAAGCTATTCCTGAGCTTAAAGGTGCAAAGAGCCTTGTTGTTGATGACGATATGATGGCATGCAACAATATTTCCAAGATGCTGACGGATGCAGGCCTTCAAAGCGAGTGGTGCGTATCAGGCAAGGAGGCACTGTTCAGAAGCGAAGAAGCTTATAAAACCGGAAATCAGTACAAAGTTTACATTATTGACTGGCTGATGCCTGACATGAACGGCGTTGAAACTGCAAGAAGAATCAGGCGTGTTGTTGGAAATGATTCACCGATTATTATTCTGACGGCGTACGACTGGTCTGACATTGAGGAAGAAGCTAAAGAGGCCGGGGTAACAGGATTTGTTTCAAAACCCATGTTCCCGTCGGATCTTCGAAGGGCTTTGCTTGATGCTTGCGGAATTGATGATGGCAGCAGGCATAAGGAAGAAGTAAAATATGATTTTGCCGGTAAGAAGGTTCTGCTTGTAGAAGATAATGAAATGAACAGAGAAATTGCAACGGATATTCTGGAAGAAGCCGGTTTTATTATTGATACGGCAGTAGACGGAACGATTGCTGTTGAAAAGGTCAGAAATTCAAAACCGGGTGATTACGACCTTATTCTGATGGATGTGCAGATGCCCATAATGGATGGTTATGAAGCAACAAGGCAGATTAGGGCGATAAAAGATATTCAGCTTTCAAATATCACCATTATCGCAATGACAGCCAATGCTTTTGAAGAGGATAGGATAGCAGCCATAGAATCGGGAATGAATGGACATATTTCAAAGCCGGTAAATGTTAAGGTTCTTAAATCGATTCTGGCGAGGTATCTGTGACAGTAATATGCGTATTAAAAACTCGTTTTCGGGTTAGTGGTTTGACTATTTGGCACAGGAGAGGGTAAGCCGTTTTATCATGAGACGACTTACTCTTTTTATGAAAGTAAAGGCGCATAATGATACTACTGTCTTCCACCCCTTCTTTTCCTGCTGTATCTCGGATAGGACAGATAGGCACCGCAGGATTGACATACAACTACGGGAAGCCCTACTTTTAAGCGAGTCAATGTGTGTCTATTTGTTCAAATCCGACGAGAAAGCGAGTCAATGTGTGTCTATTTGTTCAAATCCGAAAGGGAGAACGAATCAATCCGTTTCAGTGCGATTTTTGTCATAATAAATGTTAATAGTGCAGTCGTAGTAATTGAAATCAGGCATGCAGCATAATTAACGTTGTTGAGGAAATAACTTTCATCAGAATTCATTGAGGTGATAATAATGTGTCCCATAGCTATTCCAATCAGCACGCCCAATATTATACCGATTGCGGTTAGCAAAACAGTGTCCTTGTATATATACTTTCGTGCATGCTTTTTTGAATAGCCGTTTATCATAAGCGTTATCAATTCGCGTTTTTTTTCATCTACGAACATAACAAACAGATCAAGAAGAATGAATACTGCCATTAATACGGCAAGGACAATGTACAGGTATGCAAGAGCTGAACTCACACCGCTGAGGATAGAGAATGACCCTGACATAGTAGCATAATAGTCGGAACAACCTACATATCCGTTTGTGTTTTCGAGCTCTTCAGACAAGGCTTCAAGCTCAGCTCCGCAAATATCAATGAAAAAAGTATTGAAAACTGCTTCGCAGCCGAAAACCTTTTTGTAGGCTTCTTCCGAGAAAATGATCCTCGGGCACTGCAAATAATACTCAAAAACACCATCAACAATTGCGGAATGCTCAACAGCTGCCGTGTCAATAAAGGTGACGGTATCACCTTTCTCTATTCCGTAATTGTTGGCAAATGCACAGCTCAGCCAAACGCCCTCATTGACAGAATGAAGTTGATTATCCTGTGAATAAACGGAAAACATCTTATCAAAATCAGCATTCCCGACATTTAACGATGCCACCAAACTGCCGCCATCCGGTGTTTTCAGCCGCACGGCAGATGAATAAAGATCTGAATATCGAATACCTTTTTTGTCAAGAAGCCCGGAAATATTCACAGATGCATCCTCACGAGACGGGTCATATATAATAATGCCTTTATAGTCCTGGATATGCTCAAACTGGTAATTGAAACTGTTCTTTACAGAATTGTTGAAAGTAATTCCGCAGATAATCAGAGCAGTACATCCGGCTATTCCGATTAAAGTTGCGCTAACCCTTCTGGAATCGGTAATGAGATTGTTTACTATGCATTTTGTAAAAAGCGATGTACGCTGCCAAAGAGACAATCGCTCAAACCATTTTGCTTTGATCTTAGGGGGTTCTCCGCCGGACAGAAGTACTACGGTATTCATCTTTATTGTTGATGCACAGGCAATATATGCCGAAATACCGGTGCAGATAATTTCTGCAGCAGACAGAAGGAGAGCATCACTTATCGAAAAATAGAATACGGGTATTTCAAACAGATATGTATTGTTCAATACGGAAAGGAACAACGGCTCTATAGCGAACCGGGCTAAGGAAATGCCAAGGACACATCCGATAAACGATGCCACGCCGGCATATAGAAGATAAGAAACCGTAATATCCATTTTGTAAAATCCAAGGGACTTTTTGGTTCCGATAAGTTTAATATCCTTGTAAACCAGTCTTGAAGCGGACGAAAAGCATACCAGAATACCAATTACAAGAAACATTAGAGCCATGTTTACCTTGAGCTGAGCGAACATGTCTATAATCACCTTGGAAATAGAGATGCTGGCATTATTACTTACGGTAAAAAGTGTATACACGGCATCATTCCCAAAGACTTCCTTTATGATAAGCTCCACCTCTTCGGACGATTGAGCACTCTTTACAAGAAGCTTTGAATACCCTCTTAACAGATTCATATTGAAAGCATCCTTGTGAACAAACATTATACAATCTATCGGGGTGCCGGTAGCGGATGACGTTTCATAGCTTGCAGCTATCGCACTGATGTATTCGGGAGATTCGGCTAGTCCGCAGACTGTAAATTCATCGTGCTTAAGCACAGAGAACATACCTTCAGGGCTGAAAGATATTTTGTCTCCGATATCTATAGCATTCTTTTCTGCCCAGTTCTTTTCTACGACTATTTCTTCTGCATTTTCCGGAAGCCTTCCTTCTATCTGAGAAAGTTTGTTAATATCCGTCGTTACAGATTCTATCTTTGCCTGTGTCTGTTTGCCTCGAAGTTCAAAAGACCTGTAAAAGATGTTTCCGCCTTCTGCAGCACTAATGCCGGCTTTCTGTGTGAATGCCTCGATACTTTCTTCCGAAACAGGTACCGCGAACATTACCTCGTAATCGTGAAAATTGCATCTTTCAAGTTCGTTGTCAATTGACGTGGAAATAGCGATTCCGCTCCAGCTTAGTCCCGCAAAAATAGCTATTCCAAAAGTCACAAACATAATGATGGCAATGAAAGAGACCTTGTTTTCCGTTATTCTTTTGTATAGTTCAATCCACTGCGTTCTTTTCATAATTTGATTACCAGACAAGCTCCTCCGCTTTTGCAGGTTTTCTGTTTATTGTAACTTCGTACAGCTTTCCGTTCCTAAACCGTATCACACGGTCTGCCATTTTTGTAATCTCTTCGTTATGGGTAACCATAATCAGTGTTGTTCCGTTTGCAACAACATCTTCCAAAGCAGAAAGCACGTCTATGCTTGTTGCATAATCAAGTGCAGCCGTCGGTTCATCTGCCATTATTACCTTTGGCTTTTTTACAAGAGCCCTAGCTATGGAGATTCTTTGCTGCTGACCACCGGAAAGTTCCGAAGGGTAATTGTTCCTTTTGTCCGACATGCCCACAAGTTTCAGAAGCTCATCACTGTCAATCGGGTCGTCTACAAGCTCTCCGATAAGATCGAGATTCTGTTTGGCTGTAAGATTCGGCATGAGATTGTAGCTTTGGAATATAAAACCGATGTTATCTCTTCTATATGCGGTAAGCTCGTCTTCCTTGGCAAAAGAGTAATCTTTATCCATGAATTTAATACTTCCGCGTGTGGGCTTATCCATGCCGCCTATTATATTGAGTATAGTGGACTTCCCACATCCGGATTCTCCAAGAAGGCACAGAAATTCTCCGTCGAACACATCAAAGCTGACGCCTTTTAGTACATTTGTCACTATATCTCCGTTTACATAGTCTTTCGTAATGTCTCTGACAGACATTATTACATTTCTGTTATTCCAGGTGAAAAAGTGAGCGTTGTCATTAATTTCGGTTTCTACGAGAAGCGTAAGTACCTGGCATATTTCTGCAGTGTCTTCGTCCAGTTTTTCGCCGACTTTAATAAATTCAACACATCCGGTACCGGTAATATCGTTTGAAAACGGCACACATACCACCGAAGAAACATCCATGCCGCAAAATTCCGCAATATCTTCGCTGTACGGACTTCCTTTCACATCGAGATTTAACTCTGCATCACCGGAATTTGCGACCCTTCCGACTATTCCCTCCCCGGGAGCGTAGGACACGACAGTAAGATCGCCGGGACCAATCCAGTAATACGGATGAAGCCTCCGGTCGTCATCATTTAAATGCCAAATGACCGCATAGTCGGCAAACGTATTGCTGACTATGGTTAAAATGCCGCTTTTAAGAGCTCCGTCAACTGTCGTCTCTTTTGATATCGCAGAATTGATTTCCCCTATTATTTTGAAGTATTTTAAAACGTTTTGATCCATTATTGCTGCTATACCTTTCTTAGTGCCGATGCAGGATAATAAGTATTCTGTTTTGTTATATTCCTCAATCGTCTTGTATTTTTATGAATACTACTTTATTATATCTTACATAGGGTTCCGTTTCAATAGTATATTCAAATAGCAGGACATTGCTGTTTTGGTATATGAAAAGGAAAACATTTGGAGAAGTATGTGAATCAACAGGATTGGGAGTGTGCATATGGATAACGAAGAAAGAAAATTCAGATTTGTTTCGCTTGAAGGTTGCAAAGAATTAGGAAGAGGCAGCCATGGAATTACTTATAAGCTGAATGATGAGCAGATTCTGAAGGTTTACACTGACAACAGCAAGTTTTCTACCATTGAGAAGGAGCGTATCAGTGCCAAGTACGCGTTTCTTGAGGGCATTCCTTCAGGTATTGCGTTTGATACGGTGGTTACCGAAGAAGGCCTGGGCGTAATCTTTGAATTTTTCAATGGAAAACCGCTGGGGTCCTATATGAGCGAACATGAGGACCGGTTTGATGAACTGATTGAAAAATACGTGGCTGTATTAAAACAGTTCCACTCGACAAAAGCCGATACAACTAAATTCAGAAGTTCAAAGGAAGTTTATATTAATAATTTCAATAATCTGCCTGAAAAGTATTTCAACAGAAAGCAGGTACAGTCACTTATCAATATAGTTAGTTCCGTGCCGGATGCAGAATGCTTTATCCATAATGATTTTCATCCCCAGAATATAATAAGATCGGAGGATGGAAATCTGATGGTTATCGATATGGCGGATGTCAGCTACGGACACAGTTTGTTTGATTTCGGAAGCCTGTATCTGACCCTTGTGTTATCAGGAAAGGCATCAAATAAGATTTGCAGGCAGGTGACCGGGCTTTCCTCAAAACAGGCAAAGCGTCTTTGGGACGAAACATTGAAAAAATATCTGGGAACAGATGATGCAAAAGTAATTAGGAAGTTTGAAAAGAAATGCGCAATCATCAGAAATCTTTCGATGACAATGCTTATTGCAACCGAGGGAGATTTGTGGCCCGCAATAGCCGTTCGTGCGGCAAGTATTTTTGCAAAGATAGTGCTGATTGGCAGAGAAAGGAAGTGCATTGAAGAATTGTCAGCCTGCAACAATATTGACTATACAGCCTCCTGACGGAGGCTGTTTTTTGGTTTGCGCGCCATGGACGCGCTCTAACGGAAAAAATGGGGCTTGGGCATGTTATAAGTGACATGCTCCTTTTTTGTTACGGGAGAAAGCGGTCTTATGATAAGGGCGATTCATTCAGGAAATGGGGATATTTGGAAACATGACAACAATTCGAGAGAAGAGTGTGGTACTGTTATTAACAGCCTATGGTGAGAAACCGGGTGAAGGGGTATCGCAAGCCCCTAAGTATTTTGGCAAGGAGTGTGCTTATGAAGAAAATCGTAACGCGCGTCATCACTGTTATGATGGCTGTTGTTATGGCGTTCAGCTCTTCGGGAGTTGAAGTCTTTGCGGCAGCGTTTGGTAGTGAGATGCAGTATAATGTCGGAAAGCAGGACTTTGATGAGGATATGCTGTCCATGATCATGGAAATCGTCAAGGACAGAAAGACGGCACTGAAGATTATGCAGAAGCTCTACAGCGCCGGGCTTGTTGACGAAACCGGTCATCCGGTTGCCAACGAGACGTTTTTGGTTGACGGAAAGGTCATGACTATGGACGAGCTCAAGGAGGCCTCGGAGGCACATGCCGATGATGCGACAGGGACAGTGTCGATTGACGGCTATGATGTCACGTGGTCTTATGTTCGCACGCTTTTTGCACTTCGTGAAATGGAAGAGGTGCTTAATGACGCGCGGAAAAACGGCTACACAATAGACCGTGACGCTATTCTTGACTTTGCGAACCAGCTTAACGATGGTCTTGTAGAATTCAGTGACAAGTCAGGAAGACCCCTTCTTTCACTGCTTAGCGCAGAAGGACCGGCAGAGGGCTTCACCAGAATTTATCTTAAGGATGAGGGCGGAAGCTGCGTTATGGATACTGCTTCCACAGCGTCTGATACTGTCAGCGCTCTTAACAACACCTATAACCTTTCTTCCTTTAACTCCATGACGTTTCCCGTCCCTTCAAAGAAGGTTCGGACTGATAGCAGCGGAAAAAAGTACGTCGATGTAAAGATGCTTACTCCCGTTTCAAAAGAGGAAGCAAGTAGGGTTTCGATGTATGTGTATTTCCCGGGAATAGTCAACGATCCCTATAAGCCGTCCGGAGGTGCCACAGGTGCAAACTACTGCGGCAATGACGGAATTGGCATCAGTACCGCAGATAAACTGGAGTTCTGCATTGAAGCTGAGCGTGATACCACGGTCGGAGAGTGCTCCTTTGAACTAAGCTTTAAGAACGGAGATCTTTTATCATCTGCAAAGATAACAGACACGAGCGGCAATACCTGTGAGGGAAACAAGCTTGTAGTAACCTTCCCGGACGGTCAGAATAAAGTGACAATCGGTGATTTCGGTTATGCCTTGGGAAGATATACGGCAGATTTTACCGGATGCTGGGATGAATCACGTATATTCACTGAGGGTTCCATGGATCTGATGACATATATGACGGTAGAGAACTGCCGGAACTGTGTGGTTGGATTAAAGGTTGATTCACCGAATGAAGATAAAAAGGTAGAAGTTCTTCATTACGGTTCACGGATTTCTTACCCTGTTAAGAAGGTAACAGTTCAGTCGGATTATCAGGGACGTCGCCCCTCGTATCCCGGGGAGGATGGGGAGACTGACGGTACTGGTAATAGTCTCAGTCCTTCAATCACTTCCGGAAGAAGCGGAAAAGAAATCTATTTCTACGGAGACCGTTTCCCCTTCATCGCAAGCTTCGATAACTGGACTCAGTTAAGAGAATACGATGAGTACAAAAGTCTCATTTCCCATGGTAATCCCGTGGCTAAGCTTAATACAGGTAGTGGAACGTTTACTTCTTCACCGCTTGTATTAAACAGCCCGTTCTTTAACCGTTTCTACTTTGACTATGCCCTTAAAAACGAGCTTGACGCTGCCACGATTAATGCGAGCAGCCTTGTAATCGAAGCGGGAGACGATAGCTACGACATTAACGAGACCTTCAGGTACATCGATTTATCGCAAGTAAACAGAAACACCTTCACCACCTCTGAGCTTCAGAACAGTGGCGTCCTTCAGGGTGTTCAGTTTTCGACTCCCGACAAAATCAGGAGCTTTGCACCTGAGAATGCGACCTATGTTATTAAAGAGGATGGCGAGGTATATCTCAGAATTCCTGTAAAGTCAGGCAACCTTGAAGACCTGATTCCCTTCATTTCCTGGATATGTGCAGACACAGCGCAGGATGCAAGCGGCAGATACTATCTGAAGAGCATGCTATCCGCAGGTACTGTAAAGAATGATGAGGGAGAGAACGTATCCTACCTGAATCCCGTATACCTCGAGGTTTCAAATGAGACCTTCAGTTATACGGATCCGATTACGCACGAGACGGCAAATGCCACCGAGCGCCCCATTGCAATCTACACAAAGGCTGAGCTTGACGGAAGCGCAGCAGGCTCCTTTGCGGGGAGCGTGGCAGAAGATGATGAGGCCAACCTTCTCGGTTCACTTGAATTTGTCGGAATCCGTCAGATCGGTTCATCACAAGATCTGACTTCATATCTTGCATCCCAGACAACCGATACGCTTAAAACCAGGCTTGAAAGCGGAGAGTGGTGCAGGTTCCTTAACATTGCCGCCCTTTACGATACGCTTCCGGGCGCAAAGAGCTACGCAGACACTATCTCCAATCCTCATGATTACAGTAAATACTGGGTATTCCCCTGCCTCAGCTTCCCGAAGGTAATGCTCAAGCAGGATGATGTCACTATCGACTACAACGACATCTGGGCGAAGTACAGTATTTCCGAAAGCAACCGCACCATCGCCAAGCTGCTTCCGAACCAGTTTGAGGACAGCGGGAAGGAACTCATCCTTTCGTACAACATCAATCCTTCGCAGGCTGCGGACAATTGTGATGCCGCAAACTTTACATGGACCTCAAGCAATACTTCTGTAGCAACCATAGAGAATTATGTGGAGGGCGAAAAGACACTTGGCCGCATCGCACTTGTCGGAGGCACGGGCGACGTGACCTTCACGCTTTCGAACAGCGGCGTTACCTGGACATCGGCAAAGGTTACGGTTTCCGACGGTGCATCGCCGTTCCTTTATATTCCTTCAACCTCAAAGCCGGTTATCGCAAAGAAGGGCTACAAGACGGACGTACTGTTCTGTTCAAATATCCCCGGGTTCAACGATGCGAAAGCTGCCGGTTCCAAAACGTCATATGAAATGCGTGTCTATAAGGCAAAACCCGAAAACATAGACGGACGCACTGAGTATGTTAAGGACGGCGAGGCCGTAAAGACAGTAAAGACTACGGGAACAAAGGCTGCACCCGTGAACGTTCTTTCCGTTCCGGAGGGCGTTCTCGAAGATGTTTCGGCATCAGGTCTTTGCAGCTATCTCGCAGAAATTCGCATTACCTATACCGGTGATGTGTACGAGATAAACAGGGACGACGAAGGTACAAAGTACAATGTGGAAGACGGAAAGTATGTTTTCTTCACCACCGTTCCCATTAAGGTGAAGAATGCCCCCGTTACAGCACAGATTGACATGTCCTCCTTCAAAAACTATGCTCTTGACGACAAAGCCAATGAAGTGAAGTGGACAGTAAGCGGCACCTGCAGCGAAGATGTTTCCTGGAAGCTTATTGTTTCCGATGAGGCGGGAAATACTGTCGCAGAGAATAGCGGTACCGGTACCGGAAGTATGCCGACCGCCTACACAATTCCTGCAGGCGTTATCTCGGGAGTGCCTTCACTTAAAGAAAACACACTCAAAAAGATTTACAGCATCTCCTTCAGCATAAGCAATAATCCTTCAGAGGAGGGCTATTCTGTTGCGTCGGCAAGAGTATATGTCTATAACAGGTACGCTCTTGATATCCTTGTGAATACGGCACATCACTCTGCACATGTGTCTGCTGACGGAAACAAGGTAACACTTGACAATACAGACTATGTAACAAGTCATATGAGCGACAAGGGAGTACTTAATATTTCTCTTGCCGAGCTTCAGCACGACGTGACGCTTCAGGCTGCAGTCAGCATCAATTTCGGTGACTACGTCTGGGGACTGATTTCCGACCAGCTGAAGTGGAAGGTGACTGACGCAAAAGAGGACGTCGAGGCGGCCAATCTTTACTATGCACAGGACGGCAGATACGGCAATGTAGACGCAAATCTGCTCCCGTCCTTCATGCCCATCAGCTCCTTCATGCTTGCAGGCGAGGCAGAAGGAAAGGGAACGCTTGTCTGCACCCATGCGAACAGCGGACTTGAGACCTCGGTGGAAATCGAAGTCAAAATGATGAAGGATAAGCTCTATCTGTTCCAGTTCTATCCGCTTGCGAAAACGCAGCTTACCGTAACCGATAACAAAGGAACGGAGCATACTGTTTCGAGTGATGACAACGGACAGCTTGCCCTTTATATTCCTGATGGAATAAAGAAGGACAGCACACTCTTCTACAGCTGTGTTAAGAACGACATTCCGTATGCCGGAATGTATGAGGCGAAGTACTTAAAGAGCGGCGAGACAAACGGTGTGCTCGGCGGTACCTACCCTGTCAACGGCCTCGACCTGACAAAGACGGAGGAAGCTGACATTTTCCTGAAAACACCCGGCGGAAAGCCCTATGCGAACAAGGAAATCACGGTTCACGGCGGAATTTTCTACAACTCGAACGTGGAAAACAACCACGCTGCCGGGTTCGCTTCAGACGATTCAAGCAGGTACGAAATGGTTGACGGCTACACCTATCAGCCGCAGATGGACCTTCTGACGGCGGAGCAGGCGGCTTCGTCGGATACCAATACGCAGGGAAAAGCCGACACTTCAAACGGTCTTGAGGCGCTGAAGTTCAAAACCGACGCGAACGGCATGGTGCGTATCCTTGTCAACATGAACCAGCTCGAGAAGAACAAGAAGCTTGCTCCCGGTGAGGATCTGATGTTCATTCTCCAGCTTGAATTTGAGAATGAGGCATATCTCCCCATAATCGTTTCAAAGAAGATTCTGAATCCGAACGGTGAGTATCTCGAAGCATCCGTGCAGACTCTCGTGCCGGCACCGAAGACAAAGAGCCCCATTATCACAGATATTGAGGAATACAGAATTACAAATAACGTTTCGACACCCATCAGCATCGGCCCTGAGGTCAATGCCGTAGGCTGCGATACCCACAGCCCGAACAGAAGCGTCAGGGTCAGCACGCTTCTGTGGGGCACAAACGGAATGCTTGAGCCGGCATCAAAGGATACCTTCTGCAAGAGTGCCGGGGATTTTGCAAGCTACAGGGTATACTTTGCCGACATCCTTAAAGGAAAGGAGCATAACAAAACTCTCGGTCAGGGTGCAACCACAAGAATCGGGCAGCAGCGCCAGCAGAGCAGGATAACCTATTATCCGTTCTCGACGATTGCGGTCGGCGAAACCTCCATGAGTTTCAACGAGAACTGCTTCTTCGACCCCGAAGAGACAGGAAAGATGTGGCTTGAATATCAGGACAGCGTGCTCACTGATCTTGCGGTATTCAAGGATTTTGACGCGGACAGTCAGAAGATTTTAGCGAGGACAAGGTTCCCTTACAGGATAGCAAACAACCTTAAATGCCCCGACATCAATTCAAAGGACAGCGGCTTCACTGCTGATGTGAAGGCGTATATGAAGAGCATGCGCTCAGATATGGACAAGGACAAGACAGGTCTTAAGGATATCATTCCGGGCGGCGACAGTATTTCTGCATGTCTTTCCCTGGTTTCGGGCTTCTATACGGGCGGAGATTACAGCGTTGACCTCACTGTAGCGGCAACGGCCGACCCGCAGATTTACAAGGTGCTTCTGAGCGTCGGCGGCGAGAAGGGCGTTCTTACAAGCGAGCAGGCCAATTCGGGTGAAGAGGTCGAGGACGGCGTGAGAACTCATTTCGGCGATGACACGCTCGACCCGCAGGACCTCGATGCGGCACTTAACGATTTCTTCGGTGAGGATAACAACGAGGAGAAGGAGTCTCCTGTTCATCCTAAAATTATGGGCGCCCTTATCGGCGAGGCAAAATACGACAGCAAATCAGGTCACTGGAAACTGAGCATTACGGGAGGAAGTATTACTATCGGCGTGGAATATGACGCGATTGATGAAAGCGAGAACTTCCTCGTAGGACCTATCCCGATTACAGTAAGCCTTAAGCTTACAGGAAAGTTCATGCGCTCAATGACCGTCGACCACGTTCTTGTACCGAGATATCTCGATGAGAACGGAAACGTGACATATGAAGAGCTTTCAGAAACCGGCTATGCTAACGAGGAGTATGACCCCGAAAGCAGGTACGGATATATGACGGACATGGTACTCGGAGCCGAGCTTGAAGCCTTTATGGGACTTGGATTTGACTATTCCGTAGTAGCCCTGAAATTCGGAATTTCCGGAAGCATTGCGGCTAATCTGTACTTTGCCATAGGTTTCCTCGGAGCTCTTGACGATATCAAGGCAGGTGCCGGTATTTCGCTTGAAGGCGGAATCTCACTTGACTTTGAGGCAAGCATTCTCTTCATTTCGTATAAGAAGAGCTTTGCTTCCGCCAAGTTTGAGGCAGGTACACAGTCCTCGGGCTACACTGAGCTTGTGTCTCTCTTCCACAGTGCGACAGCGATGGATGATAAATATGCAGGCGGATATGCGGGCGGATCGGCGGAATTTCTTGACAGAAAGGCATCCGGCGATACCAATCCGAAAAAGGCACCTGTTCGGCTTATGGCCATGGGAGAATCAATTTTCACAACTCTTTCAGATCCGAAGGAGACTTTCGGAAACGTAGTTGTTTCCAATGACGGAGAGTATTTGTTCTACAGCGATGACTACACAGCAAGCTATGCAACATGGGATGGAGTAAACCGCGGAAACATCGTTACGGTTGACCGCTTGAACAACTCCGCGTCTCTTGACAAGAAGGATTACGGTCACTTCTATCTTGACGGATGTGGTGCGAACAGCAATTACTTTGCAACCTGGGTAGTCCAGACAGAGAGCAGCAACAACGGTACCATGTCCGCAGCTGATTCACTTGCTGATCTTGCGGTGGCACTCAATTCGACGGAAGTCATGGCTGCTTCATATAACGCTTCGGAAAATAAGTGGAATGCTGTTCAGCTTAGTGACAATAACGCTCCTGATATGGCACCTACGGTTTCATCAAAGGGAAGCAAAGCAATCGTGGCATGGCGAAGCCTTTACGGCTCGGATTCTTCGAATCCGCTTAACTTCAATGTAGACGACAACATTGTATTCAGGTATTACAACGGTACAAAGTGGACCGATACCCAGATAGTTTTCAACGGCTCCGCAAACGGCAAGGTGCAGTCACTTGACAGCTGCATGCTTGACGACGGAACTGCTGTACTTGCGTACACGGTACAGACAGACACGAAGAAGTCAAGTATCTACGGGCTTGAGGTTTACTATTCAATCATTAAGCCCGATGGTGAAGGCTTCAAGGTGACAACGGTTAATGCGTCAAATGCCCCGGGACGCGCCGACGATAACGTAAAGATCAGCGCGGCAGGCGACGAGGCAGTACTCATGTGGTACACAAGCACGCACTATGATGAAAACAAGGCGGAAAAGAAGCAGGCAACGGATGTAAATGACCTGTACCTTCTCGGTATCAAGGCTAACGGAAGCATCGACACGGAGATTCCCGAGAGTGTCCTTGCAATTGACGACTCTGTCAGCGTAACGAACAATTATACAATCGATGTGGCGAAGAATCAGGATGGCAGGATTGAACTTACGGTTGCCTGGATTGTTCCCATCACTTCATATGACGCTTCCGGAAATCCTGACGGCGTCATGAGTGAAATTTTTGCGACAAAGCTCAGCCGCGATGACGGTACCTATACCATGACGACACCTGCAAAGGTCATCTCCACGGAAAAGGCGACCGCTGTCGACAGCATGATTATGAAAGCTGACACTGAAAGCGGAAAGGTAATAACCTGGCTTTCGGAGACAGTTTACAAGGGTGCGCCTGTAGAAACGGGAGATTATCTGACAGTTGATCAGGTCATCCTCAGAGTCAACTACAAGACTCAGGCAGAGTACGAGGCGGCAAAGGCTGCATTCAACGCAAGCTACCCTGACGGTAAGTGTCCGATCAGGAAGGTTCCCGGATACTCTGCGCTTGCAAAAAAAGAGTTCGAGCTGAAGCCGGAACTCTCCCTCTTAAAGGTAGAGTTCGATCGTGATAATGTAATTCCCGGACTTTCAGTACCCGTTAAGTACACGGTAATGAACACCGGCGTTGGAAAGATTGACAAGGCAGATTTTGACGGACAGACTGAAACAATAAATCTTGCGCCTAACCGCGAGACTTCCGTGACAGTAATAACACCGGTAGTCAAGGGCGCGGACCATGATTTTGTCATTAAACCTGTTAGCGGCGGTATACAGTTTGAGGAGCTGACAGGAAAGCTGCGATTCAATATCCCGAAGGTTGATATCCTCAAGACAGAGGTGACCGCAGAAGGAGAGGGCAAGCGTACTGTCACGGCAACTCTTGTAAACAACAGCAGAATTGACCTTGAAGGAAGTAACCGTGAGGTCGAAGTCGGTCTCTACACAGACGTCACGATGAAGACACCGATCGGCGAACCCGTAAAGGTAAGCCCGGATGAGTTTGACCTTGTGGACCTTGATGCGGAAACAGTGTCAATCGAGTTTAACGTAAGTGACTACGTAGCAGCTTACAACAGCAATGTAAATTACGGTCCGGACGGAAAGCCTCTCTCAGGCGAGCATGAGATGCTTGTCGGAACGAAGAGCGAGATTCCTTCGGACGGACTCGAGGTAGTGGCAATTGTCGAGGTCAAAGAGGAGAACTCAGACCCCGCAAAGGCAAAGACACTCTATGCAAATTCCGGCTCGACAAAGATTAAGCCCTTATTCACGACAGAAACGGGAGCAGTTGTCAAATACCTTTCTGAGCCTGAAATCACACCCGATGATCCTTCAAAGAAGGACGCATCCGGTAATCCTGCCGGTTCCGCAAGTATCAGCGGCAGCGGCTATATAAATAATGAATCCATCATTGCAAGGGGCACGAAGTATTACACAGTATCAGTTCTTGATGTGGATAAGAAGCCCATTGCAAGGAAGGTCATTACCGCAAACCTCACACCGGAACACAAGGTAGAGTTTGACTACGAATTTGAGGTTGCAAAGATAGAGGATTACAGTGAAATAGTATTGGAAGAGGCTGCGGCACCGGGACTCGGAACGCCCGCAAGCGACGCTTTCGGTTTCGGAGGCTGGTACACTACGGCAGAGCTTAAGACAGCAGCTTCTTCATCGGCAGACACCGGCTACGCAAAGTGGAATTCCGTAATCACGGTGGAATTCATTGACGGTGAAAACAAGACAACGGCTGAGTACGCAGCGAACATGGAAATTCCGACAGTTGCACCGTCGGAGGACTTCGAGTTCAGAGGCTGGAAGGTCGGTGACACGACGTATCCTGACAATGAATCACTTCTTGCAGGTCTTGTTGCAATGGACAAGAAGGGATTAAGCAGGATTGAAGCAACAGCTGTTTATGTGCCGATGTACGAGGTTGAGGTGTTCATAAACGGCAAGAAGGACGCGGCGCAGTCAAAGAAGGCTGCGCAGGATGACAATTACACCGTTAAGGCACCGTCCAGGCCGGGGTTCTCGTTTGTTCAGTGGAACGATGACGACGGGAAGAAAATGAGCAATCTTGACGAGTACACCTTTAAGGTAACAAAGCCAATCGTACTCTACGCGGTTTACGATGACCTTTCCCTCGGTGAGGCAAAGAGGGTTGCTAAGAAAGCTATAAACGAGGCTGCAGGCACGAAGCCTTCGGCAGCGGTGCAGGAACTCGTCGAAAGCGGACGTAAGGCTGTTGAGGCAGCGGCAACCGTGGGCGAAGTCAATTTGGCAAAGGACAGTGCGCTGACTGCAATCAGGAAACAGCTTGATAAAGAGGCAGGCGGTGGAAGCGGTACAGGCGGCGGAAGCGGCACAGGAGGCGGAAGCGGTACAGGAGGCGGAAGCGGCACAGGCGGCGGAAGCGGCACAGGAGGCGGAAGCGGCACAGGCGGTGGAAGCGGCACAGGCGGCGGAAGCGGGACAGGAGGCGGGAGCGGCACAGGCAGCGGGAGCGGGACAGACAGTGGGAACAGCAATATTGAAGTCAAAACCGCAAAGACAAAAGAAGCCGACAAAAAGCCCGTCGAAGAAGCTGTCAAAGAGGCCAACGAGCTTGCAGAAAAAACCGGTAATCCCGAAGAGGTTACAAGCCTGGAAATCGGAAAGACTTACAAGGTAACGGTAAGCGAAGAGGCAGCAGGGCAGGAAAACAGTGTGGAGCTCAAGGTTCCGAAGAAGCTTGTTAACAAGGACAAGGCTGTAAAGAGACTCTACTACGTCATCAGCACCGGAAAGGACGGCAGCGAAACTGTCAGCAGGGCTGAGTATGACGGCAAGACAGGAAAGGTTTCCTTCGATACGGAAGAGTCAGGACGTTACAGACTTGTATATACGGATGTTCCCTACTACGTAGAGCAGGGCGAAATTATCCGCGAAGAACCTGACGATAAGAAGAGCTCACAGTTTAAGGTAGTCAAGTCCGGAAACGTAGACGGTGTTGTCGGCGAGGCATCCTTCGTCAAGGCGGACAAGAGGCAGGAAACTGTCACAATCGGAGAGACGGCAACTATTGACGGCATCGAATACCGTGTTGAAGCCGTAGCACCGAAGGCCTTCAAAAACAACAGGAATCTGAAGGAAGTTACTCTTGGCGAGAATATCAGAAAGATAGCATCAAGCGCCTTTAAGGGATGTACAAATCTCGAACTTGTCCGGGTAAGTACACCCGCGCAGAAGGCGAAAGTCGAAAAGGCGCTGAAGAAGCAAGTCGGAGGCCAAGCGGTCTTAGGAAGA
>JAZLIL010000195.1:0-7775 GCA_045617405.1 Lachnospiraceae bacterium
AAAAGAAAGAGGATTTGTTGACATTGCTACAAATATAGCTATATAATGCTAAGTAGTATACGGAAACGTGTATATATCACGCGAACAAATTTCCAAAATGTGTAATTTTGTATCGGGGGTGTAATACGTTGCTGTTGGGCAGAGAACTGATTCAGACAATCGTTCATTCCCGTGTCGGGACGAAATGCTTCACTTTTGAACAGTACGCAGATTTAAACTATGATAAAATAATGGAGGTAATTATGGACGGAAAAAGAGCATCGGATGTTTACTACACAAGCTTTAAAGCGACAATGAGTGAGAATCTTCTTCAAAAGCTTCATCGGCTGATGAAGACGGCAGGTTTTGAACAGCTTGATTTCAACGAGAAGTTCACAGCAATCAAGATTCATTTCGGAGAGCTTGGAAACCTCGCATTTTTAAGACCGAATTACGCTAAGGTAGTAGCGGATTATGTCAGGGAGCTCGGCGGAAGACCTTTCCTTACAGACTGCAATACACTGTACGTCGGAAGCAGAAAAAATGCTCTTGATCATCTTGATACGGCAAATCTTAACGGATTTTCGCCTATGTCGACAGGCTGCCAGATCCTTATTGCCGACGGACTTAAGGGAACTGATGAGACTCTTGTTCCAATCAATGCACCCTATGTTAAGGAGGCAAAAATCGGTCATGCTATCATGGATGCCGATGTCTTTATATCACTGTCACATTTTAAGGGTCATGAGGGAACCGGTTTCGGAGGAGCACTTAAGAACATCGGAATGGGAAGCGGTTCAAGAGCCGGAAAGATGGAGCAGCACTGTGAAGGCAAGCCGAGCGTGGATCATGACAAGTGCGTCGGTTGCGGTGCCTGCTACAAAATCTGTGCACATGCGGCTCCCATAATCGCAGACAAAAAAGCAACAATCGATCATTCTAAGTGTGTCGGCTGCGGAAGGTGCCTTGCCGTCTGCCCGAAGGATGCCATTTCGGCAACATATCACGATGCTTCGAAGATGCTCAACTGCAAGATAGCAGAGTACGCTCTTGCTGTTTTGAAGGATCGTCCTTCGTTCCATGTTTCTCTCATCTGTGATGTTTCACCGAACTGCGACTGCCACAGCGAGAACGATATTCCGATTATTCCCGATGTCGGAATGCTTGCATCATTCGATCCCGTTGCGCTTGACCAGGCTTGCGCAGATCTTTGCAATGCACAGCCCGTAGTGCCCGGAAGTATCCTTGATGACAACCTGAAGGCGCATGTTGAACTGCCCGCAGGAATGCATGAGCACCATGTCCATGGGGATGGTGATTTCGACAGATTTGACTTTACACATCCCGGTATCGAATGGAGAACATGTCTTGAGCACGCCGAGGAGATTGGCATCGGAACAAGGAAGTACAATCTGATTAAGATCTGATGAACCGATTATTGATAGTAAGCGAAAAATCCCGGTAATTTGATTACCGGGATTGAAAGCGGGTAAAAGAACATAAAAAGCGTTACAGGTTATTGAGAAGGCCCTTGAGGCCTTCTTTTTTATAGATGTCCTTGTAATAGGTGACTTCGTCCTTTATGAGCTCGTCAATGACTTTCATGCTCAGAAGCTCGACGGGGGCTTTGTCATCGGTCATGATGCGGGAACCGGCGCTGTAGCAGGTGATGCCTCCAAGGACTTTGTTCATCATGATAATGAGGTCTTCGTTCTCCTCTAGTGCGAGGTTCCTCGAGAAGACAGTCATCATGTCTTCGTTGTCCGAAGCAAAGAGCTCACGGTTTGTCGAACCCTTGACGTCGGCAGTTACAACTGTTGAGAAGACGCTTGAAATGGTGTCCGAAAGATATGAATTGATGCTGTCCTCACCTGAACCGCGCATGTTCATGTTGACGACCATTACGCCGTCTTCCTTCAGATGATTCTTTACGAGAGTGAAGAATTCAACCGAGGCCATCTGGAACGGTATGGTTATGTCCTGATAGGCATCGACCATGATGACATCATATGTCTTGTCAATGGCGTTCAGATAGGCACGACCGTCGTAGGTGGTAACGGGGACATCCTCGCCAAGCTCAAAGAAGGTTCGCGCAAGGTCTGTGATTTTTTCATCAATCTCAACGCCTTCAAAGTCGGCGTTATCAAAGTAGCGTCCGCACTGCGTAGCGTAGGTGCCTGTTCCCATGCCCAGAATCAGCACATCAAGCCGGTCCTTTTCATGAATTCCGGCCATGAAAGGTGCTGCCATTGCATAGTCGTAGTAGAGCCCGGTCAGACCTTTGTCTTTTAAGTAGACGGACTGAACACCGAAGAGAACATTTGTGGAGAGAACAACTTCTTCGGGGTCTTCATATACCTGGAGGTAGTTGTAGACCGATTCACCCTCGAAGGTGAGATCGTCCTGCCAGAATGCAAAGCTCGTGTCATGGCCAAAAAGGCAGCAGAGCACGAAAATCAGGATGCCTGCCGGAACCTTTTTGGCCTTCCTGAAATTTACCTTGGAACTTACAAAGTAGATAATGGCAAGCAGCATCAGAATTCCGCCGAAAATCAGGAATGTAATGCTCGTTCCAACAGCCGGGATGCTAATGAACGTCGGAACAAAAGTTCCGATAATGCTTCCGATTGTGTTGAAAGCATTCAGCCTTCCGACGATGATGCCGCCTTCATCCATGTTGTCGATGGTGAGCTTGACAAGGGTCGGAGTGACGGTTCCGAGGAGAAACAGCGGGAAAACGAAGATAATCATGCAGGTTACGAAGCCTGCGATAATCAGGAAGTTTGAATTGACTGCAAAGATCAGAAGACCCGAGATGCCGAGTATTATATACTTGCCAACGACAGGAATCAGGGCAATCCAGATTGATGCGACGATGATTCTTCCGTAGAGCTTGTCAGGGTTGGGATCCTTGTCGGCACTTTTTCCTCCGTAGAGATTTCCGAGCGCCATTGCAATCATTATTGTTCCGATAATAATAGTCCAAACAATCTGAGATGAACTGAAATAGGGCGCCATCAGCCTGCTTGCACCGAGCTCCACTGCCATTACGCTCATGCCTGAAAAGAATTCGGTGAAGTACAGGTAGAGTCTGTTCTTTAATATCGGTCGTTCCATATGATTCTCCCATTCTTGTGCTTTCTGATTGTAAGCATACACGTTTATTATATAGGTTTTCCCTTTAAAATCAAGAAGTGTTCGGCAGAATGACAAAAGGCACCGGGGCGTCGCCGCGAGTGTTTTGCCAAAGCATCGGTGCAGGAGGTGCTGCAGACGGGACAGCATAGTATACATTTTTGCTGATATGAGGAAAAATGGAGGAAAAGGACTTACAAATCCGCAACTATATGTTATAATCGCAAATACTACGTAGTATTTTAGAAAAGGAGAGAAATATGATTACTGCTGTTGCTATCTTTGTCCTGATGTATGTGGGGATGCTCGCATTTTCAAAATACCGCGCCTGGTTTGCTGTCGGTGCGGCAGTACTTATGATTGTATTCGGAGTTCTTCCGTTAGCGTCTGTTCCGTTATCGGTCAACTGGAATGTAATAATGATGATTGCAGGTACAATGGGAATTGTTTCTCTTTTCATTGAAACGGGAATGCCCGCAAGGCTTGCCGACCTGCTTCTTAAAAAGATGCCGAATGCGTGTATGGCAATTATAGCACTTGCTGTGTTTGCCGGTGTCGTTTCGGCATTTGTTGACAATGTCGCCACTGTTCTCATGGTGGCACCCGTCGGACTTGAAATCTGCAAAAAGATGAATTTGAATCCCGTTCCCGTTATCATTTCCATCGCGGTTTCGTCGAACCTCCAGGGTGCGGCGACTCTTGTCGGTGACACCACAAGCATTCTTCTCGGTGACTATGCGGGAATGACTTTCATGGATTTCATTTTCTGGCACGGGAAGTTCTCCATCTTTTGGGCTGTCGAGCTCGGAGCACTCGGTACGGTGCTTATTCTGTGGTTCATCTTCAAAAAGGAAAAAGCACCTGTTGACTGTAATCGCCTGACACCCGTTTCGAATTATGTTCCCGGAGTAATTCTCCTTGCGGTTGTTATATCACTGATTATTGCTTCGTTCTTTACAATTCCCGTTGTCGATGATTACAAGAACGGTCTTATCTGCATAATCTGGCTTGCAATTGCCCTCATTCACAGCGCAGCTTCCGGCAGGGGTTCCGAACTTCTGAAGGTTGTTGCGAAGGAAATGGATTACGAGACGATTGCAATGCTTTGCGGATTGTTCATTGTCATTGCAGGTATATCAAATGCAGGCGTCATCGATGCCATCGCAGGCTGGTTCTCGGGAATCGGGGAAGGAAACGTCTTCCTTCTCTATACGATAATTGTGTTCGGGTCGGTTGCACTCTCGGCGTTTATTGACAATATTCCCTATGTTGCCGCGATGCTTCCCGTTGTTCAATCAATTGCGGTTAAGCTTGGGATTGATCCGATTGTTTTATACTTCGGTCTTCTTTCGGGAGCAACGCTCGGAGGCAACATTACACCGTTCGGAGCATCTGCAAATGTTGCAGGAATCGGTATTCTGAGGAAAGCCGGATATGATGTCAAAAACAGTGACTTTTTAAAGATTGGTATTCCGTTTGCAATGACTGCCGTTATCATCGGATATCTCTTTATCTGGTTTGTCTGGAAATAACTTCGTGAAAATGACATGTAAAAGTTTTTTCCTCGAATGTGTGAAAAAAGGCGAAGCATTTCAGTGGGTTTTCGACCACTGCTCTTACACTTGAATGCGATAAAGTGCACGAAAATGGGCGTTTTGCGGACATTTTGACATGACATGCGGCATATGTCAAAATTGTGCAAAGAAGGGACGTTTTTTCACAGATAATTCTATTGAATCAAATCTTATTCGCCTTTATAATGATTTTTGGAAGGTAAAAAAATAAGGAGGTAGTTATTTATGTTAACTAAACGTGAAAATCTTCTTGAAACTATCCGTGGCGGCAAGCCCGACAGATTTGTAAAGCAGTATGAAGCTTTCAATCTTATTATGGGATCACCTTTCGGTCTCAGAAATCCCGGTCCGAAGCCCGGCGAAATGAACGTTGTTAATGCTTGGGGCGTTACAAGATCCTGGCCCGCAGGATTCCCGGGTGCTTTCCCCGTTCACACACCTGACAAGATCGTCATCAAGGACGTTGAGCATTGGAGTGACTACGTAAAGGCTCCTCGTGTTGTTTACGATGCACAGGAGTGGGAGCCCTGGATTGCTAAGGCTGAGGCTGTTGACAGGAAAGAGCAGTTTGTTACTCCCGTAGTTATCCCCGGAATCTTCGAGCAGTGCCATTATCTTCTTGAGATTCAGAACTGCCTCATGGCATTCTATGAGTATCCCGATGAGATGCATGAGATTATCGACATGATTGCACAGTTCGAGTATGACTATGCAGTAGAAGTTTGCAAGTACATGAAGCCCGACGCAATCTTCCATCATGATGATTGGGGCACCCAGATTTCAACATTCATTTCACCTGATATGTTCCGTGAGTTCATCAAGCCCGCATACATGAAGGTTTACGGCTACTACAAGCAGCACGGCGTAGAACTGATTGTCCATCATTCAGATTCTTATGCAGCTACACTTGTTCCCGACATGATTGACATGGGCATCGACATCTGGCAGGGTGTTATGACCACAAACAACATTCCTGAGCTCATCAAGCAGTACGGTCCCAAGATCACATTCATGGGCGGAATTGACAGTGCACAGGTTGATTACGAAGGATGGACACAGGAGAAGGTTAGAGCAGAAGTTCGTCGTGCATGTGACGAGTGCGGTAAGCTTTACTTCATTCCTAACGCATCACAGGGTCTTGCAGTATCAACATTCCCCGGCGTTTACGAAGCTCTTGACGCTGAAATCGATGCATACTCAAAGGAAGTTTTCAAGTAGAATTGTGTCAGATAATGATATTTTGGGGATCGGCATTTCGCCGGTCCCTTTTTTACTTTGACATGAGCAGGCAGCGAAGCGGATTGCGAATATCAGTGACATATGAGACTTGACAGTCAGTGAAGTAGTGATAGAATATTGTTGTCGCGTTCACGAAATGAGTAAGTAGCGGAGGTTTGATCAAATGAAGATCACATTAAAGGGAGGCACTGTAAAAGAGTACGATAGTGCCATGAGCGTAATTGACATTGCTAAGGACATCAGCGAGGGACTTGCCAGAAATGCATGCGCAGGAGAAATTAACGGCAAAGTTGTTGACCTTAGAACAGTCGTAGACGCCGACTGTGAGCTGAGCATCCTTACATTCGATGATGAAGCCGGAAAGAAGGCTTATCGTCACACTGCAAGCCACGTAGTGGCAGAGGCTGTCAAGAGATTGTATCCCGAAGCAAAGATTGCTATCGGACCTGCAATCGACGAGGGCTTCTACTACGATTTTGATACAGCACCTTTTTCTAGAGAAGATCTTGATAAGATTGAGGAAGAAATTAAGAAGATTATCAAGGAAGGCCACGAGCTTAAGAGGTTTACACTCCGGAGAGCTGAGGCAATAAAGTTTATGCAGGATCGCGATGAGCCTTACAAGGTTCAGCTTATTGAGGATCTTCCCGAGGACGCAGAGCTTTCGTTCTACGATCAGGGCGGATTTGTTGATTTGTGTGCGGGACCTCATCTCATGAGCACAAAGCAGCTCAAAGCAGTAAAGCTCATCTCTTCGTCAGGTGCTTACTGGAGAGGCAATGAGAAGAACAAGATGCTCACCCGTATCTACGGAACCGCGTTTACGAAGAATGCCGACATGGATGCCTACCTTGCACACCTTGAGGACATCAAGCTTCGTGATCACAACAGGCTGGGTCGCGAGATGAAGATCTTTACAACCGTTGATGTTATCGGGCAGGGGCTTCCTCTCTTTACACCAAAGGGTACAAAGATGATTCAGACACTTCAGCGATGGATGGAGGACCTTGAGGATAATGAGTGGGGTTATGTTCGTACAAGAACTCCCCTGATGGCTAAGTCAGATCTTTATAAAATCAGTGGTCACTGGGATCATTATCAGGACGGCATGTTCATCCTCAATAAAGAAGCGGAAGCAACAAAGGATGGCAAGGAGGTTATGGCTCTTCGTCCCATGACCTGTCCTTTCCAGTATTATGTATACATGAACGAGCAGCGTTCATACAGGGATCTTCCCTACAGAATGAGTGAAACCTCGACTCTGTTCAGAAACGAGGATTCGGGCGAGATGCACGGACTTACACGTGTGCGTCAGTTCACAATCACAGAGGGACACATCGTCCTTCGCCCGGACCAGGCTGAGGAAGAGCTCACACGCTGTGTTGAGCTTGCCAATTATGTTATGAAGACCCTCGGAGTTGCCGATGAGGTTACCTACAGACTTTCAAAGTGGGATCCCGACAACAAGGCGAAGTATCTCGGAGACGAGGAGTACTGGAACAGCACCCAGGGCTATCTTCGTGATGTTATGATAAAGAACGGCATCTCATTTACAGAGGCCGACGATGAGGCAGCATTCTACGGCCCCAAGATTGATATTCAGGCAAAGAACGTTTACGGCAAGGAAGATACAATGGTTACCATCCAGCTCGACTGCGCAAGCGCTGAGAAGTTCGGAATGTACTACATCGACGAGAATGGCAACAAGGCACTTCCCTGGATTATTCACAGAACATCAATGGGCTGCTACGAGCGTACACTTGCATGGCTGATTGAGCACTATGCAGGTCAGTTCCCGACATGGCTCTGCCCCGAGCAGGTACGTGTTCTTCCTATCTCCGACAAGTA
>JAZLIL010000196.1:0-4583 GCA_045617405.1 Lachnospiraceae bacterium
GTTTTGAAGACTCCCGCACCTGAGGTAAAGGAAGTCGAGCCTGCACCCGAACCTGTTAGAAACATCGGACCGACAGGCGAAAGAATCGATATGAACGTTTTCAAGAAGCCCGTAAGAGAACCCCGTTCGAATGATGATCTTAGACGAGGGGGAGACCGTCAGGGTGAGAGACGTCCCTACGGTGACAGAAATCAGGGTGAACGCCGTTCATATGGCGACAGAAACGGAAATAACGACCGTCAGGGTGAAAGACGTCCCTACGGTGACAGAAATCAGGGAGATCGTCCTTCATACGGTGACAGAAACAATCAGTACGGTGGCAGAGGCGGCCAGGGACGTGGCGGTCAGGGAGGTCCCGGACAGGATAAGGATGCCGATGATAACAGACGTCCACAGTTCAAGCGTACTCCCGATCCCAAGAAGGGTTCGAGCATCAAACAGGATTTTGCTAATGCCATTAACAAAGACAACAGAGCTAATTCACTCTCAGACAAGCGTGACAAGAAGCGCCGTTACGACGTAGAGGATGAGGACTTCAGGGGCAGAAATTCCAAGAAGGATCCGAACAGAAAGGGTGCATTTATTAAGCCCGAGGTTGTGGCAAAGCCCGCCGAGGATCCCGATGAAATCAAGACAATCACTGTTCCCGATGTTATCACGCTTAAGGATTTTGCAGACCTTGTAAAGCAGCAGCCCGCAGCCATCATCAAGAAGCTTCTGCTTCAGGGAAAGATGATGACGCTTAATTCGGAGCTCAGTTATGAAGAGGCAGAAGCTCTCGCACTTGAGTACAACTGCATCTGCGAGAAGGAAGTCAAGATAAATATGGTTGAGGAGCTTCTGAAAGATATTGAAGAGGATGAAGCACTCCTTAAGAAGAGACCTCCCGTAGTCTGCGTAATGGGTCATGTTGACCATGGTAAGACATCACTTCTTGATGCCATCAGAAATACAAATGTTACCGCTAAGGAATCCGGCGGTATTACACAGCATATCGGTGCCTATACTGTAGAAATCAACGGTGAGACAATCACATTCCTTGATACTCCCGGCCATGAGGCATTTACCGCTATGCGTATGAGAGGTGCCAAGTCCACAGATATTGCAATCCTCGTTGTTGCAGCCGACGACGGTGTTATGCCTCAGACAGTTGAGGCCATTAATCACGCAAAGGCTGCCGGCGTTCAGATTATTGTAGCAATCAACAAGATTGATAAGCCCGGCGCCAATATCGACAGAGTTAAGCAGGAGCTTACCGAGTACGAGCTCGTTGCGGAAGACTGGGGAGGTTCAACAGTCATGGTTCCTGTTTCGGCAAAGTCAGGTGAAGGCCTTGAGAACCTTCTTGAGATGATTCTTCTTACCGCTGAGGTTTGCGAATTAAAGGCAAATCCCGAAAGAAAGGCAAGAGGTATCGTTATTGAGGCACAGCTTGACAAGGGACGCGGTCCGGTCGCAACCATACTTGTACAGAAGGGTACTTTATGCGTCGGTGAGGTTGTTGCAATCGGTTCAACACACGGTAAGGTCAGAGCAATGATTGATGACAAGGGCAGAAGAGTACAGAAGGCTACTCCTTCCATGCCTGTTGAGATTCTCGGCCTTGACGGTGTTCCTTCGGCAGGTGAGATTGTTCTTGCTGTTGCCGACGATAAGGAAGCACATACAATCAATGAAGCGTTTATCAACCAGGAGAAAGAAAGACTTCTTGCCGACACTAGGGCGAAGCTCTCACTTGACGGACTGTTTATGCAGATTCAGGCAGGAAACATTAAGGAACTCAACCTTATCATCAAGGCAGATGTTCAGGGATCCGTCGAGGCTGTTAAGCAGAGTCTCATGAAGCTTTCAAATGAAGAGGTTGTTGTCAGAGTCATCCACGGCGGCGTAGGTAATATAAATGAATCCGATGTCAGTCTTGCGAGTGCATCAAATGCAATCATCATCGGATTCAATGTTAAACCCGACAATCAGGCAAAGGATTCGGCAGCAAGAGAACAGGTAGAAATCAAGCTTTACAAGGTTATCTACAATGCAATTGAGGATGTAGAGGCCGCTATGAAGGGTATGCTTAAGCCCGTATATGAGGAGAAGGTCATCGGACATGCAGAAATCAGAATGATCTTCAAGAGCTCTGCAACAGGAAACATCGCAGGTTCATATGTGCTTGACGGTAATGTTACAAGAGGCTGCTCTTGCAGAATCACACGTGACGGTGAGCAGATTTTCGAAGGTGCTCTTGCTTCTCTCAAGCGTTTCAAGGATGACGTCAAGGAAGTTGCCAAGGGCTACGAGTGCGGTCTTGTGTTCGAGAAATTCAGCGACATTCAGGAGCTCGATCAGGTTGAGTTCTATGTTATGCAGGAAGTTCCGAGATAGAAGTTCCGTTAATTCTGAAATCGCGGCAGTCTTTGATATGGCGCGGATTCAGACACAGGAGGCAGCATGAGGAAAAACAGCATTAAGAATACAAGGATCAATCAGGAGGTTCAGAAGGAACTTGCCAACCTGATAAGAAATGAGGTTAAGGATCCGAGAGTACATCCGATGACAAGTGTTCTTCAGGTTGAGGTGGCACCCGACCTGAAGACAGCAAAAGTTTACATCAGTGTACTCGGTGATGAGAAGGACAGAAAGTATACGCTTGAAGGATTAAAAAGCAGTGCTTCCTTCTTGCGTAGCCAGCTTGCACACACACTTAACCTTCGAAATACACCTGAGCTGATTTTTATTGATGACGGCTCAATTGAGTACAGTATAAACATGTCAAAGAAAATCGATGATTTGATGAATGGAAGCAGGAATGAAGAAAAAATTTGAAAAAGCAATAGCTAACGCCGATTCAATCGCAATCGCCGCTCACATTCATCCTGACGGCGATGCGGTTGGAAGTGTTTTCGGACTGAAAAACTACATTGAGGACAATTTCAAAGGCAAAAAAATTACTGTCTACATGGAAGGCGTTTCACCTGAGTTCTCCTATATTAAGGGTTCCGACGATTATGTGGCACTCGGTGATGTTAAGTTTGGCGGAACAAGGGACGTACCTCTTTTCGATCTTTTTATATGCCTCGACTGCGGTTCTGAGGACAGACTCGGAGAGGCAATACCTGTCTTTCGTGCGGCTAAGGAGAAGTGGGTTATTGACCATCACATGACAAATACGAACTTCGGAGACGTTAATTTTGTTGACGGGGAGTGCAGCTCTGCAAGTGAGATGGTGTGTCTTCTTCTTGATCCCGAAAAAATCACAATTGACGCTGCTAATCCGCTATACACCGGAATTGCTCATGATACCGGAATTTTCAAGTATTCCTGTACCGGAAAGAGAACCATGGAGATAGCCGGCATGCTTATGGGAAAGGGCGTCAATACTGCTAAGGTCATCGACTGCAGCTTTTTCGAAAAGTCGTTTACTGCAAACAGGCTTCTCGGTGAGGTTCTTTGCAAGGCAAGGCTTCTTCTCGACGGAAAGCTTGTGGTCGGTTATTCCACGTTTTCGCTTTGCAGGGATCTTGACGCAAAGGGAGAGGACCACGAGGGAATTGTTGAGCAGCTGAGGAACACAAAAGGCATCGAGGTAGCCTGTTATATAAAGGAGCAGACACCTAACTGCTTTAAGGTGAGTCTTCGTTCATGCGAGTATGTTGATGTCGCATCGATTGCAGTTGCTTACGGCGGCGGCGGACACAAGCGAGCTGCAGGTTTTTCGGTAAACGGAAAGCTTGACAAGGTTATTGCGGCTGTGCAGGCGGAAGTTGAATCAAGAATATAGTCTCAGCCCCGGGCATTATATTTTGGGAGTTATTAATCAGATATGAATGGAGTTATTAACGTATACAAAGAGAAGGGCTATACATCGCATGATGTAGTAGCGAGACTTCGCGGAATTCTTCATCAGCGTCGTATCGGACATACCGGGACGCTCGATCCTGATGCAGTCGGAGTTCTTCCTGTCTGTGTGGGTTTTGCCACAAGGCTTTGCGACATGCTCACAGATGAGACTAAGGAATATAGAGCGGTGATGCTTATAGGCATCGAAACCGACACTCAGGATATGACAGGTGAGATTATCTGCAGAGGCAGCGCTGATTTTTCGGGCGATGAGATAAGAACGGCCGCAGCCGGTTTTGTTGGAACTTATATGCAGATGCCTCCGATGTTTTCGGCAGTTAAAATCGACGGAAAGAAGCTTTATGAATATGCTCGCGAGGGTAAGGAAGTAGAGCGTACAGAACGCGAAGTAACCATCAATTCGATTGAGTTTACAAAAATTCTTCACACCGAATATGATGGTCAGGATGTCATTGAGGCTGAACTTATTGTCGAATGCGCAAAGGGAACATACATCAGGACTCTTTGCTCCGATATCGGGAAGAAGCTCGGATCCTGCGGATGCATTAAGTCACTTGAGAGAACGAGAGTCGGTAATTACAGGATAGAAAATGCGGTGACGCTTGATGAAATTTCGAAGCTTGTAGAAGAAGGAAGAGTTGAAGAGATTGTCAATCCGACTGACAGTGCGTTTACCGATCTTGTCAGAATCCAGGTCAATGAGGAGGGTGACAGACTATTAAAGAACG
>JAZLIL010000197.1:0-3467 GCA_045617405.1 Lachnospiraceae bacterium
GTAGTTCTTCTCAGACCACTCTTTGACAAGTTCCGGTCTCATGTTTGAAATACTGTTCTCCATACTAAAAGCTCCTTGTCTTTTGCTTTGCTTTTAGTATATGTATTTCGTACTGGTTTGAGAAATGTGCGAATTACGCGAAAGAAGCCACAAGGTACATTTCCTCGTGGCTTCTTAGAGTTTAGGTAAGTCAGAATCCCATTTTTCTCATGGTTATCATATTCAGATCCTGCTGTGTTAGATTATCAACATCCTCCGGCTTCGTAATATACTTGCTGTACGCAGCGATTTCCTTCTTCTTCAAATCGTTCATGGCGTCCACATAGATATTCATTGTCGTAGATATATCGACATGCCCAAGAATATCCTGAATCACTTTCAAGTTGACACCGGCCTCGCAGATTCGTGTAGCGAATGTATGTCGGAGGACATGGCAACTGAAATTGGGTAAGAGTGTCGGTTCGCTTTCAAGGTCATTTTCAAGAAGCACCTGGTCATTACAGTCCCGCATGATTCTTTTCAATGCTTTATTTAATGTCCCTTGGTGCTGTACCTCACCGTTACGGTTTACGAAGATAAAATCTTCATACCCATCAATACGGGACTTGCTCTCAATACCGTTTTCCTCTTGATACTTGCGTTCCATTTCAAACGCTTCCCGTACACCCTCAACAATCGGGATTTCTCTTTTACCGGCATCCGTCTTAGGCGTATTGATGCTGTAATAGGTTCCGAGTTCATCCTGATGGTTGTAATATACCAGCGTGTGATTGACGCTAATCATACCGTTCTCAAAGTCAACATCTCTCCATCGTAAGCCTGTCAGCTCGCCGACACGCATACCAGTATTCAGCATAATATAGAATACCGGATACCAGTGCTGATACTTCTCGGTTTCTCTGATATAGTTTATAAAGAGTTCCTGCTGAGCCATGGAGAGTGCTTTTCTTTTTTCTATCTCATGACCATGAGCGACTTTCAATTCTTTAAGCATCCTGTCGGTCGGATTCCCGCGAATGTAGTTATCATCCACCGCGACCTGAAACACTTGATGAAGCACATTATGGATATTGTCAATAGTCGATACTTTCAGATGCTTATCGTCAGCCAGAGTATTATAGAATCGCTTTACATCCGATTTTAAGACCTTAGTGACCTTCTTCTGCCCGAATGTCGGTTTGACGAACATCTCATACATGTAAATGTAGTTCTTATATGTGCTGTCTTTTATGCCTCGTTTCAACTCTTTCCAGAGTTCGTAGCAGTCATTAACCGTCAGCCCTTTGACATCCGTTTTGATACCGTCATGTTTATCGGCAGCAAGTTCTTCTTCAATCTCACGGAGTTTATCAAGTGTCGGGGCAAATGTTGAATGGCGTTTCCCATCAGGGGTCGTCCAACGATATTCATAACCATTTTTCTTTTCTGTTTCTCCGGTCCTAAGCCTTATATGATGACTGTCAAACCGAACATTCTTTTTCACTGTTCTTGCCATGTTTATTATTCCTTTCCTTATATGTTTTCCTGTATCCGACCGCCAATAGGATACAGGATTTCTTTTTTTATCTCCAATGTGCAAACGGGAGGAAACGCGGTCTTTTGCACATTTGACAGAAGTATCAGATCGAATATTCTTTTAGAAGATATTCGAGCATCTTATCTTTTTTAATGAGCTTTCTTCCGCCCACCCACAAAACCAGTTCTTCTTTCTTATTGGAAAGGTCATTCATTTTGTTCTTTCCAATGGTGAAATACTTTGATGCTTCGATTACGGTGAGCAACGGTTTGTCTTTTAACTTAATGTCCTTGGTTTCATCAAATTCCATGCTGCACACCTCCCATCAGTCCAAATCCAAAGAATGGTGAAGCGCAGCGTGTACCAGCTTCATTTTGGATTTATCGACCGTTGCTACATATTCAAGCAACCGGCAACGATCTATCGTTCTTATCTGTTCCAGCAAAGCCATCGACTTTCTTCCGTTTACATCTCCGAGGCACACATGGGTTGCCAGTGAGAGTTTTTTGTTTTTAGTAGTAAGCGGCGAGACAATAAGTGTCGGGCTGAATTTATTACCAAGATCATTCTGTATAACCAGAACGGGGCGTATTCCATTCTGTTCAGATCCGACATTTTCGCCGAGATCTGCGTAGAAGACGTCTCCTTTGTGAATGTTCTCTATTGATTTTTGAATCATTGTATTAACCTCCGAGTGTTTAGTCTTTCGATTCCCCTCAATCCCTTACAGCAACTTTTGAGGTCGAAAAACGACACACTTTTTAGAACTTTTTCAAAAAATCTTCTACAAATGATTCAAAGTTCTCTTTCCATCTTTGAGCGGTGCGAATGGTAACACCGTATTTTTTGCTGATTATTGCGGTAGCGTTTCCTTTCTGTCCTTTAAGATACAGATCAAGAAATACTACGCCGTAAGATTTACAAGAGGTCAGTCTTTCGCGCAATGCTGCCATTTCGGATTTTTCCTCAGCTTCTTCTTCAACATTGCATGAGGAATCAGCAATAATATCCTCGTAAACCAAATCCGTTCCGGGTATCTCCTGAGATGTTGATACAAAGGCATACTGCTCACCCAGTTTTCTATTTCTTTCGCGCATAACATTTTGGGAATGCCACTTATCAAATTCGGGCTTCTCGACTTCGATATACATGCGGTCAAGTTCTCCGCAGTCTTCAAAGCAATCACAGGTAAAGTACCGGCGTTCTTCTTGTGTAGCACCGCGATTTGCTTTCATAATCTCGTCCCACTGCTTGGGAGTAGCAACAATGAGTTCTTTCTTTTCTGCCTTCGGGTCTTTGTAGATTAAGTATGTGTTTTTCATTTTGGTTCCTTTCCCGCGCTGGCGAGAAGGAACCCTTAACACAGTACAAAGCAATTAAACGCGCAAAAAAGCACCGTCGAATCGAACCAAGATGAAAGGATATAATTATCCTTATCTCAATTCGGCTTCGTACGGTGCTTGAGAGATTTTCAGCCCTTTCGGGTCCTGCTTCGCTTGCGCGATTAAAAGTCGTTTATTTTATTTATTTTTTATCTAAGTGGTTTGTGCCGGCTACTGGTGTTTATTCGGTATGTCCTACGTGGTTTTACTGTTCTAAATAGCGCAGTATCAATGACCTCGTTGAACTTACATTTGCGGCACTTAACTCTGGTAATGTGGTGATCCCTGCCATATACATCCATGAGGTAGAAACCGCATACCGGACATTTTATTTCACGCTTGATGAGCTCCTCTGCGGCTAACTGAGAAAGAGCCAGTTTATTCAAGAGTTCGGGATCATACTGTCTTGTTGATTGAGCTTGCATTATGCCAGTTCACCTCCGGAACGAAAAGTAGATAAATACTCTTCAATCGGACGCTTGTCGAACAAATCAAGTTCTTTCAGCCGTGTTATTAGGGGTGAGTAATTTACACCCATTGCGTCAGCCATTCTCTGAACGATAATCTTC
>JAZLIL010000198.1:0-56642 GCA_045617405.1 Lachnospiraceae bacterium
CAAGAGCACCCACTGCCTTAAGGCAGTGGGGTTTCTTGTACTTTTATATAATGAACTCTTCAAGGTTTAAGTATTTACTACACAAAATAATAATACATTATTTTGTGGAAGGAGGCAATAAGAAATACTGCATATAGAGTAATAAGAAAGAATGATAAGCTGAAATTTAAATGAAACACCCCTTCTGGGAATATTAGCATTCCGTTCGCTTCGCGCACTTCATGCTCATAACAAAACTGTTTTACGAAACCACCATGCAAAACAAGACATAAAGACGTGTCTTGCTTTGTGCGGTAGAACTTTGCCCGGGCAAAAAAATGCGCCGCGAAGCGGCGCATTTTAATTTTGTTACATCATTGGCTCCATACCAAGTACAGGATGGTTCTTTTCTGTTAAGAAGTTCATGAGAGCTTCAAGGTCGTCTGTGCAGACATCTTCGTCAGCAATCATGTCTGCGAAGTTGTCGATGTCGTAGAGTTCCTTAGCTGTCTTGTTGAGCTTCTCTGCTACCTGCTCCTTAAGAGCCTTGGGAAGCCATACAATACGTCCGATGCCACCCTCAGCAGCCATAAATTTCTTTGAAGCGATGAAGTGCTTGCCATGGCCCATGAATCCGGGTGTCTGAACACCACCACCGGTCATTGATGCGAGCTCTGAGAAGCTCATACCAACAGGTGTGATACCGATGTGCTCACGGTTAACGATAACAACACCGTTTGACATAGGCTCAATACCGCAGATACACTCGAAGCATCCGCATGATGTCATAGGATCTTCCATGATTGAGTAAAGTGTTACAGACTCAAGAGCACCACGTGAGTACTTGTTAACTGCCTCGTTAACCTCATCCCAGCGACCAAGCTTCTCATCGATAACATGGTCTTTCTTAACAATCTGGCAAGGTCCGTTAGGATCGAGCTCCTTGGTTGCCTTTGCATCAAGCCACGAAACGGCACCGCAAAGACCAAGTCTCTCGGGAGTAACAATACAAACGTGTGACGGTGAGAATGCCTGGCAAAGAATGCAGGTGTAGAACTCGTCTACGTTCTCATCGGTAAGACTTGAAAGTCTTGCGTCACGCTTGTCATATGCTGCATTTGCAAGATTCTTGCGAAGATCAGCGTTCATGGCAGGATCGGTGATGATCTTAACCTGGCACTTATCAACGATTGAATCATAGTTTGACTTAATCTCTGCATAGAGAACTTCGCCAAAGTGCTTTGCACGGAAACCTGCATTGAAAGCGTCCTTGCTGACTCTAATTCTGGTAAGGTCACGCTGACCTGTGTGCATAACGCCTTCGATACAGTTGATGAAGCTGTGGAACTTACGCTCGAATACTGATTCAAAATCGGGCTGCATGTTCTTGCCGGCTACTTCAACGATCATTGACATACTGATCTTCTCGCCAACTGCGAACTCATCAAAGTCCTTGCCGATAACTTCAATCTTGTGATCCTCAACCTCAGAGAGATCCTTTGTCTGAACGAGCTCGAAGCAATCCATTCTTGAACCATCGGCTTCAATCTGCATATCACCCTTACGGATGATTTCGCCTTCAAATGTATTTGCGTATGAAACAGGAATATCAACGTTTGTAACCTTAATCTTGATTCCACGGGCTTCAAGTGAGGTCTCAATCCACTTGCTGATGTCAGTCTGGATAACGAGTGACTTCGGAATAGCCCACATATTGTCAACCATGTTTGTAACAACAGGCTTTCCAAGAGCGATAGCACCTGCTGCATAACCGCATGTGATGTCGGCAACGGGATCAAAACCGTTAACAACAACGTTAAGACGGTCAAAGTTGTAATCAAGCATTCCCTTCCAATCTCCGGGTGTTACGTTACCGAAGATGATAGCTGTTCTCATGACAACTGAGATTGCAAGTGAGATAGATGAAAGATCCTTGCCGATCGAAACCATACGGGTCTTGAAATCCATCTTTACGCCGCCGTTGATACACTGATCACAGCACTCACCTACGAGGAATACGAAGATACCCTTTGCCTGATAATCCTTGGCAAGCTTAACTGCTTCTTCATCTGTAGGAGCCTTGCCTACAATTGCTGCAACACCGGGAAGGTCGCCTGTAACAAGCGGAACACCAAGCTCTCTGATTTCAGCATCTGAGAAACAGCCATGGTAAGGATGCTCGTACTCTGCGGGAACACCCTCGATATACTTGCAAGCTTCAACAACTTCACCTGCAAGGCAGGTACCGATACCTGATGAGAAGACATCCTTTACTCTCTTCTCATGGATCATCATATTCTTAATATCATCCATTGATGCCTTTAACTCGGCAAGATTTGTAACCTTCTTTCCGGTGAATGCATAGATACATGCAAGTGTGTATGCAGTATCGGGGAATGCAACCGGCTTATCAAGACCATACTTGTCAATAGCTGCTGCTAATGCGTTTTCAGCTAATGCGAACATCTCGTCGGCACCGCCAAAAATTCGATCCATTAATGTCACGTCTTTTTCCTCCTTATTATTTAATAAGTTCGTTATCTAAAATATCTTTAATTGCTTTTATTTCTTCTACTGCCTGACCGCCGTTGTCATACGGTGCGATTGCTTTTCTGTCAGCGTCCATAACATCTGAGTTGTAGTGAATGAATCCGAGAAAATCTTCGGTTGGAATATTATTCCTAATGAAGTTTTCATCTTCTTCGCTTCTAACCTTGTTTGCAACCACTCGGACTCTTTTTATACCAAGGTCTGTTGCCAGCCTTTTCACGTTACGGTAGGTCTGAATGCTTCGTGCACCGGGTTCGATCACTACGACGAAAGCATCAACGAAATCAGTTGTTCCTCTGCCGAGGTGCTCAAGACCCGCCTCCATGTCGAGGATTACTACCTCATCACGTTGGATAACAAGGTGTGAAATGAGTCGCTTCAAAATGATGTGTTCAGGACAAACGCAGCCGGATCCGGCTGTATCAACCGTTCCGAGAACAAGAAGCTTAACGCCCTCATGTTCTTTTGCGTACTGATCGGGAATGTCATCAACCTTGGGATTGATCTTAAAGAACTTGCTAAGCCCGGTCGGATCGACGCCTGTCCTTTCTTCGACGAGCTTTTTCATTGCCGTAATCGGAACAATATCATCAAGCTCCCGAGGAGAAAAGCCGAGTGCCAGTCCGAGGTTTGCGTCCGGATCGACATCTGCGGCAAGAACTTTTCTTCCTTCTGCCGCATAGAGTCTTGCAAGTGTTGATGACAACGTTGTCTTTCCGACTCCGCCTTTTCCTGTAACTGCAATCTTCATATAATCACTCCAGTCAGTCAGTATTGTCGTAATGCCATTCAACTCGGAAATGCTGTTAAGCATTTCCGGCGCGGATTTTCGATGCGAAGCATCATCTTCCTTTGAAAATCCGTCGCATCACTGCACGCAAACATCTTTAGATGTTTAAGTGCTCTCTCTTCTTCTCGATACCTTCAATCATCATCTTAACAAGCTCCTTAGGATCAGTCGTGATATAGTAGCCGCCGCCTGCCCACTCACGTGTACCTTCAGTGATAAGTCTCTGTACTTCTGCAGAACCCTTTACCTGAGGCTCGATTCCAAGGTAAGTATCAATACCTGTTGAAACAACGTAGTTAGCGATTGAAACTGCCTTCTCACTCATCCATTCGGGTGCACATCCGACAACGGGAACCTCGGGAATTGTAATACCCCAATCCTTCGCAATACCGTTTGCAAGAAGCATCATACGGCTGATATCAACACATGAACCCATATGAAGAACGGGAGGAATGTTTGCAAGCTTGCAAACACGGCGAAGACCTTCACCGCACATTGTATCAACTGCTTCCATGCTCATGAGGCCTGCCTTTGCAGCTGCCTGTGAAGAACAACCTGTGCTGACAACGATGATATCATTAGCGATGAGCTCTTTGATGATCTCAATGTGTGAGTAGTCTGCTCTAACCTTTGGATTGTTACAGCCAACGATTGCAACTGCACCACGGAGAACACCTGACTTAACGCACTCGATAAGAGGTCTGTAGCTTCCGACTTCATCAACGAATGAGTTGGTAACTGTATCAAGCTGCTTGATGATAGCTTCGCATGAGTAACCGATTCTTGCCTCTGACTTCATCTGAGGGATATAAACCTTTGACTTGTCCCTGTTCTTGAAGTTGTCGATTGCCATGTCGATAAGCTCTTTAGCTGTCTCAAGAGCTGTCTCGGTCTTGAACTCTTTATAGATTGAATGAGGAATTCTTGCGATAGGTGATGTTGTAACAAACTTAGTGTGGAAGCACTCTGAAAGAGGTCCGATTGCGGGGAAGATACACTGTACATCAACAACCATCATTTCGATAGCACCGGTGAGAAGTGCATTCTCCTGCTGAAGGAAGTTGCCGGCCATTCTGATACCGTGACGCATTGCAACTTCGTTTGCTGTACAGCAAAGACCAACAACGTTGATTCCCTTTGCACCGACAGCCTTTGCCTTTGCGATGTACTCAGGCATTTCAATTACAGTGCAAATCATCTCTGACATTGCAGGATCATGACCGTGTACAACGATGTTAACCTGATCTTCTTCGATACATCCGAGGTTTGCCTCTGTATCTCTGGGAGTAGGAGTTCCGAAAAGTACATCAGAGAAATCTGTACCCATCATTGAACCGCCCCAGCCATCTGCAAGACCAACTCTCATAGCCTGCTTTACAAGAGGCTCGGGATCTGCTGAACAGCCAACGTGTGTCATATGAAGGCTTCGTGAAATCTCACGGTCAACAGCGTTGGGAGTGATTCCAAGCTTTTCCCATATCTGCTGTCTCTCGGGGATTGCTCTTTCAATGTAACGAAGATATCCGAAAGGCTTTCCGTACTCATTGAGAGCTGTCATAGCAACTTCGTGAGCAACATCATAGATATCCTTATTCTCAGTCTCAATACCCCACTCCTTGGCAATTGAGAGAAGCTTTTTCTCGTCAGTTACCTTGTAAGGACCATCCTTCTTTGTGTTAAGAAGAACGTGACAAACTTCGCGACCATGATCCGAGTGAGTAGCTGAACCTGCTGCAGCACTTCTTAAGTAGTTACGTGCAGCAATTGTATCTGCTGTAGCACCACAGATTCCCTTAGGAGACTTGGGAGTGATACGGCAAGGACCCATTGAACAATTCTTACAGCAAACGCCCTCTTCACCAAACTTACAGTGAGGTGTCTGGGCCTTCGCACGATCTTCCCAGGTGTCGATGTTAGCTGCAACTGCCTTTTCTCTCAGCTTGGCATACTCAGCTTCCATCTCGTCAACTGTGTAAAAGTTTTTGAGTTCCATGAAAAACCTCCTTGAATTCTAGATAAATAGTAAAAATTCAGTTACACTTGATCCGTAACTGAAGCCCTAAAAATTTTTTACTTTTGGTGAATGGTTTCCGTTGCTGCCACACGCGAGAAACCAACAGCATCTGCACACGTTTTCAGCCGTTGGTCAAATTCACCAAAGATTTATTAAATTAATAGGCTCACGCAAGTTTGATTTTACCATTTGTACCATTTTATGTCAACAAAAAACCACCCCGGGGGGATAAAAAATACCCAAGCGGAGCGGTCTTTTTACACTTAATACTTCATGCTTTCTGTATTCGTCAAACATGACGAAAACGATATGTGAAATTCAGCAACACAGTCTCATTCGACAGCAATTTCAATCTTACCTGCTGTCAGATCAATCATTTTGATGATGCCGATAACCCTGACTTCCTCACCAAAAAGGTCAACGAGAACGATATTCCCGCTGTCCTGGTATACCTTTGAAACATTTTCACAGACAACAGTACTCTCCTGCTCCCTGATTGTGTAGGCTGTTGATAAACACATATTAATGCCTCCTGTTACTCAATAATTGCGCCGATTGCCTTATTAAGAAGGTCATTTCCTTCATTGAAGAGCTTTACTGCTTCAAGAATCTTTTCTGAAGCTACGTCGAAGCCGTCCTTCTTAAGTGCGTAAGCCATATCTTCAAGTTCTTCTGCATGATGCTCATTATGCTCTGTCATGTAAATGAGAACTGCTTTTGACTTCTGTGCAGGTGTTTTCTCCGCCTTGTCATGATCGTGGCATCCGCATGTGCAGTGCTCACCGTGTTCATGATGGTGTTCATGTTCATGATGATGCTCATGGTCATGATCATGGCAGCATTCATGGTCGTGATGATGGTCGTGACAGTGTTCATGATCATGTACATGCTCGTGTTCACCGTTGTGATCGTGCGTATGTGTATGTGTTGTACCGTCTGCATGAGTGTGTGTATGCTCATGACCGTCTTCTCCGTGAGTATGTGCGATGTCACCCTCATGAATGTGATCATGTGAATGTAGAGTACCGTCAGCGTGGAGATGCTCATGTGAATGTGTTGTTTCGCTCATAATTAACTCCTTTACTTTAAGAATTTGTCGATAGCATCATTAAGGTCATCGATGGTTTGCTGGTCGCCGGATGCAACGGCATCGACGATGCAGTGCTCGATGTGATCCTTAAGAACGACTTTACCCGTGTTATTAATAGCACTTTTTACAGCAGCAAGCTGTATCAGTACCTCGGAACAGTCTCTTCCGTCCTCTACCATTCTCTTGATAGCCTCAAGATGACCGATGCATCTTGAAATGCGGTTGATAACAGCCTTCTGATTGGCATGAACATGACCATGGACATTACTCATATAAACTCCTTAAAATTCAGGTACAATACCAAGCTTTTTAGCACAGGCTCTTGTTACGTGGCTGGCCATGATCGTGCTTGTAACACTTCCTACGCCGCCGGGAACGGGGGTAATCTTTGAAACAAGCGGTTCAACCTCTTCAAAAGCAACGTCACCGCAGATGCCGGGTTCGCCATCGGGACGCTTATTGATGCCTACATCCACAACGATGCAGTCCTTTGAAGCACCTTCAACATGTGCCTTTGTAACAAGACCTGCTTTTCCTGCTGCTGAAACAATTATATCAGCATTTTTGCATTTTTCAATTACGTCCTTGGTGAAGATGTGGCACCAGGTTACTGTACAGTCTCTTGCAATCATCATGTATCCGAGTGGCCTGCCGACTACAAGGCTGGGTCCGATGATAACGACGTTTTTTCCCTGATAGGATACTCCCATGTAATCGAGGATTGCAATTACAGCCTCGGGAGTGCAGGGGTAGTATCCGTCACGCTCACCCATAGCGAGTTTTGCCATGTTGACGGGGCTCATACAGTCCATATCCTTCTCGGGATCAATCATGCGATTGATTGCATTCTGGTCGATTCCGGCGGGAAGAGGGCGAAGAAGAAGAATTCCGTGTACCTCATCATCATTATTTATTTCTGCAAATTCGGAAAGGAAAGCATCGTTTGTAATCGAAGGGTCAAAAACGCAGCTCTTATAAGCAATACCAACTGAATCCAGGCACTTGATAAGTCCTCTCTCATAAGCGAGATTGCCTGTATCCTCACCAATTCTTACGATTGCAATGCTAGGAACCGTTCCGTTCATTTTTGTTATGGTTGCTTTAATCTTCTCTTTTAATGCGCCTGCAACGTCGGCGCCTTTTACTATCTCAGCCATTTTTTCTCCGTTTCTTTTATTATCAAGTACTTTAAATCACTGTTTCAGAATGCACCCTGTTTCAGGAAAAGACTTTTGACACAGTTACAAGAGCATCAACTCTGTAATCATGTTCTTCAAGAGGCAGCTCATCAAGTAACTGAAAATCGTAAGCAAGTGCTGCTTTATAAAAATTTGTGTCTTTATGTGAATCCAGGTACTTGTCGTAAAATCCTCCGCCGTAACCAATTCGCCCCATGTTTTTGTCAAAAGCAAGTCCGGGCATGAGAAGAAGTACGTCTTTCTCATTTACGAGCATATTCATATCACCCGAAGGCTCCGGTATACCGTAAGCTCCGGGCATAAGCTCGTCCTTTGATGTTATGTAGAAAAACTCCATTACATCGCCGAAGCATCTCGGAACGGCTGCACGTTTTCCGCTTCTTACCGCATCTTCAAGGATTGACCATGTGATAATTTCCTGATTGTATGGCGCGTACAGGTAGATTACATCGGCATTTTTGTAGAATTCCTGCTCCATGAATCTTTTGCAGATAAGCTCACTTTTCTCACTTATCTCGGTAAGCGGCATGGATTTCTTCGTGGCAGAAATCTGCTTTCTTATGGTATTTTTATCTGCCATGACTGCTCCTTTTTAAATCTTAAGTGAAGACATTACATCTTCGATGATTTCATCTGCGAGCTTTACATACTTTTCAAGCATGTCTTCAGCCTTTTTATTCAGTTCGTCAGCATCATCTCTGTCTTTCATAAGCTTCGTATTGATGAAAACATTCATCGAAGCGCCAATCAGGGAAGCTCGAAGGAAAGATGCTCCGACACCTGCGTCGCTTACCGCAAGCTTTGAACCTTTCTTCGCAAATTCGCTTACGATATCAATACCTTCGCAGCAAAGCTCCATAATTTCAATTGGTACAGAGCATGCCATTTTAAGGCAGATTTTCATTTGCGCCTCTTTGTACGTCTTTTCTTCGTCAGTCTCCGAAGGCAGTCTGTAGGCATCCGAAAGAGGCTTGAACTGTTTTGCATCCTCGTTTATGAGGTCAAGAAGCCTTTCCTGAAGCTCGTCGCTTCGCTTTTTAAGCTGAATTATCCGTTCTTCAACGTCGGCGTACTTTTTCTTTCCGACCGTCAGGCTTCCAACCATGTTTCCAAGACCTACCCCTATTGCGGCGGTAAGTGCCGAAGCGCCTCCGCCGCCGGGTACGGGTTCATTTGATGCAAGTTTATTAATAAAATCACTGCAGCTTAGATTTCTCATAATAATCTCCATTGCGCGGGCAAGTCTCGGCAAAAAAAGTTTTGAAAGCTATACTCTCTTTCACGCTGACTCCCAGTTTGAAATCTTAGAATAATCCGCTGATTACACCGTCTTCATTGACATCAATCTTCTCAGCTGCAGGTACTTTGGGAAGTCCGGGCATTGTCATAATGTCGCCTGTGAGAGCAACGATAAAGCCGGCACCTGCAGATACTTTGAGGTTGTTGATTGTGATTGTGAAATCTCTCGGAGCACCGAGAAGTGCTGCATTATCCGAGAAACTGTACTGTGTCTTAGCCATACAGAGCGGAAGCTTGTCATATCCGAGCTCTGTAAGTGTTTCAAGCTGCTTCTTAGCGTTTGCCGAGAGCTTTACGCCGTCTGCATGATAGATTCTCCTGGCGATGGTTTCAAGCTTTTCAAGAATAGGACGGTCAAGCTCGTACGAGAATTCAAATCCGTTTGGCTTGTCGCAAAGTCTTACTACCTCTTCTGCAAGTGCAATACCGCCTTCGCCGCCCTTAGCCCATACTTCTGAAAGTGCAACGTTTACGCCGAGTGAATTGCACTTCTTCTCAAGAAGATCAAGCTCTGCCTTTGTATCAGTCGGGAATGCGTTGATGGCAACTACGCAGGGAAGCTTGTAAACTCTTGTGATGTTCTCAACATGCTGAAGAAGGTTGGGAAGACCCTTTTCAAGTGCAACAAGATCTTCTGTCTCAAGTTCATTCTTATCAAGACCGCCATGCATCTTAAGAGCTCTTACGGTTGCGACAACAACTACAGCCGAAGGCTTAAGACCTGCCGTACGGCACTTAATGTCGAGGAACTTCTCTGCACCGAGGTCTGCACCGAAGCCGGCTTCGGTAACGACGTAATCAGCGAGCTTAAGAGCTGTTCTCGTTGCAAGGATTGAGTTGCAGCCGTGAGCAATGTTAGCAAAAGGTCCGCCGTGAACGAATGCGGGGCAATGTTCGAGTGTCTGAACGAGGTTGGGCTTTAGGGCATCCTTCAGAAGAGCCGTCATAGCACCCTGAGCATTGATGTCACCGGCTGTAACAGGCTTTCCGTCATATGTGTAGCCGATAACGATTCTCGCGCATCTTTCCTTAAGATCGGTGATACTTGTTGCAAGGCAGAGGATTGCCATAATTTCGCTTGCAACAGTGATATCGTAGCTGTCCTCACGAAGAACGCCGTTCTTCTTTCCGCCTGAACCGTCAATGATAAAACGAAGCTGTCTGTCGTTCATATCAACACAGCGGTGCCATGTGATGTTGCGAGGGTCAATTCCGAGCTTGTTGCCCTGATAGATGTGATTGTCGAGCATTGCTGCAAGAAGATTGTTTGCAGCACCGATAGCGTGCATATCACCTGTAAAATGAAGGTTGATGTCCTCCATGGGAACAACCTGTGCATATCCGCCGCCTGCAGCGCCGCCCTTTACACCGAATACAGGACCGAGTGAGGGCTCACGAAGAGCAACCATTGTCTTCTTTCCAATCTTTCTGAGACCGTCGGCAAGACCTACTGTTGTAGTTGTCTTTCCTTCTCCTGCCTTTGTGGGTGTAATTGCAGTAACGAGGATAAGCTTGCCGTCGGCTGCGTCCTTCTTTTCGTTTAGGAGATCAAGACTGATCTTTGCCTTATAATTGCCATACTGCTCAACATACTTTTCTTCAATTCCGGCAGTTTTTGCGACCTCAAGAACGTGCTGCATTTTTGTTTCCTGAGCGATTTCGATGTCACTTTTGTAACCCATAACATTTTCCTCCATGATAATTTTATTTTTTGAGAATGTGGTCATAGAAAAGACTGATTATGTCAATGTCTGTCTGTGCATATATCATTCTTGCACCGACGACATCTTCTATCTCATTGAATACAGGTTCACCGTTTTCAAAAATGAAATCAACTCCTGCATAATCAAATTTGAGATAGTCATACAGCTTCTTTACAGCATTCTCCATTTCACCTGTTACGTTAAACTCCTGAGCCTGACCGCCAAGGCAGAAATTACTCGTGAAACTTTCGGGATTATACCTTAGCATTGCTTTTACAATCTTACCTCCGACGACATAAACACGTACATCTCTGCCTTTGTCGGCAAGTCTTTGAACAACATAGTTGTCACCGTTCATCTTAGTTACGGCTTCATGATACTCGCTTTCATCATTTGCAAGAAAAACCTGTCTGCCGCCAAAACCGTGGCAGGATTTTACGACACACGGATAGAACGGTGCACTTACTCCTAAAGGTGAAAAATACGTCTCGGGAATCCGTATATTAAGACTTGAAGCTATCTGATATGTAAGCGCATTGTTATTGCAGACTTCAGAAACGAGTGCTGAGTTTACAGTTCTAATGTTAAGAAGCTCCAGATACCTTGCAAACAGGTAGTTACGGCTTCGGTTAATTACAAAATCAGGCAAAGGAAGCTCTGTACCATCGTACAGAACCGTGCCTTTGCCGAAACGTATGCAAAATTCAATGTTTTCTTCAAAAAGCAGACGTGTTTCAATACCTCTTCGGTCGGAAAGTTCAAAAATTTTTCCTACGAAGAAACTGTTTCTGACACTTTCATCTTTTGGATAGATAAGCCAGCTTTTCATATAACCCCTATCTTACGGACTGTTATTCTGCATCGTTTTTGATGTAGGAAATGATGTAGTCTGCCACATTGACTCCTGTGCAGTCATAGATGCTCTTAAAATGCGCATTTGAGTTGACTTCACAGAGCACCGGCTCTTTATCCGGCCCGAACATGATATCAACTCCTGCGAAGCTTAGCCCGAGTTCTTTAACAACCTTTATCGCAAGTTCAAGCTGGCTGCTGTCGGGCGTGTAGTTTTTCATCTTGCCTCCGTTTGTGATATTTGAACGAAAATCGTTTTCATTATAACGGAACATTGATGCAACTGCTTCATCTCCGACTACATTGATTCTGATGTCATGTCCTCTTGTCGAAGAGATGAATTCCTGAATGATAAACGGTCTGTTTTCACATGAACTGATAATGTTTTTCAGACTCTCTCTGTTATCAGCCAGAAAGACCTGAGCGCCAAAAGAACCGAAGCACTCCTTGATGACAATCGGATATTCAAATTCAGATTCGAGCTTGTCCAGATACTCTTCCGCCGCAACGCCTGTCTTAAAGAAAGTCATTGGCGCCATTAGCGTCCTTGGCATTCTGATACCTTTTCCGGAAAGCCTGAGAGCTGTTTCAAATTTATCATCGCAGGCTTCGATTGCGGCTGCAGGGTTGTAAAGTTTCAGTCCGATTTTTTCAAGAAGCTTTGCAAGACGTATATCCTTGTCCCAGTAGATGACAAAATCGGGAAGAATTCCGAAGTTGTGCGTAACTGCTGAATTTTCGTCAAACGAAATGGAACTGATAACCTCATCGTTGTACTTTAGTATCAGGGAAAGATCCTGGTTAACTGCAGCACGCTGCAGATAACCATAGATCTCATCATATTTTGCACCGATCAGGTACTTATTGACTATCAGCCACCCAATTTTCATATGCTGACCTACTTGTCTGTTCTGATGCCGGACATATTGAGGATGTCGGCAACATCATCGTACTTATTGAGAGCGTACATATGAAGACCGTCGATACCTGCGTTGATGTATCTGTAGATAAGGTCAACCGTGTACTCTTTTCCGGCCTTCTTAAATGAATCGGGGTCCTCACCGTACTTGCCGATAATTACAGCAAGGTCTGCCGGGATTGAACATCCGTTGCTTGTTGTCATGCGAATGCAGGGATTCTTTGAAAGAACGGGCATAATACCCATGACAATCGGGATTGTGATACCTGCCTTGCGGCATTTGTCAACGAAACGCTTGAATGCTTCAACGTCATAACAAAGCTGACTCATAAGGAATGATGCGCCTGCGTCCTGCTTCATTTTAAGATGTGCTACATCAGCATCAAAGCTGTCACACTGGATGTGCTTTTCGGGATAGCATGCTGCTGCGATGCAAAACTCGGGATATGTCTCTTGGATAAATGAAATAAGGTCATTTGCATAGTGGAAATCACCGCGAGTTCCTTCCCAACCGGCAGGGAGGTCGCCTCTCATAGCGAGAACATTCTCAAGTCCAAGATCAAGGTACTCCTTGAGGTAAGTCTTAACATCTTCCTTTGTGTTTCCAATGCAGGTAAAGTGTGTCATGCACTCGATACCTGTCTTCATAATCTTATCACATACTTCCGTGCTTCTTCCCTTGTTTGTTCCGCCTGCACCGTATGTACAGCTGATAAAATCCGGATTAAAGCCTGCAAGCTTATCAATTACCTCAAATAACGGCTCTGTCGGCTGATCAAGCTTGGGAGGGAATACCTCGAATGAAAAACTCATCTTCTGCTTGAAAATTTCACTGATCTTCATAATTATAAAACCTCCTTCTCTCTGCGGGAACATTTATGTTACCCGATTATAGTTCTTTTGCAACTTCTTTCATGTATCCGATAATTATGTCTCCGACAACTGCAAGGTCTTCTGCCTTAAATGCCATCGGAAAATTATCTGAAAACAGGATTTGAGATGAGGGTGGAAACTCATCATCCGCTACCCATAACATGAACCATACAAAAAGGCCGGGGAATAATTCCGTTTTGAATGATTTATCTGCCTTTCCGTCGGGCACTGCACCCATTTTTAGCATTATCTTCTCAAACAGATCAGGTTTTGTTCCATAGGAATACGCAAGACGCTTAATGCATCTTCCCGTAAACTGTTGAAGATAGACCTCACCCCAGGGGACATCTCTGTATGCGAGCTGTTTCCCGGTCGCCTCTGTTACAATTGATTCGGTCAGATAGCGAAGAACAAGGATTTTGGCGTAGTTATTCTGTTCAAGAGGTGAATACTCTATTCCGTTTCCTTTTATCCTTGTTATCAAAAAATCGGGATGAGTAATTCTGTAAGTGTTACCGAGAAGTGTTACCGTAAATGCACCGTCTTCGAATGGAATCCTGCATTTTTTCAAGGTCTCTTCAGGGACAGAATTTCTGTAATTCTCTAAATAGAACTCTAAGGGTTTGTTTTCTTTGTTGTTTTCAACCATTGAACACCTCTAAACTTATAATAGCAAATTTTTCATTATATACAAGTAATTGATTTTTATCGTTTAATAATTAGAATTTATTGAATATTGAATAGCGTGAACTTTCTAAAATACACTCGGAAATAGCGATGCGTCCGTGTGAGGGAGGAAACATGCAGCTACAAAGTCGTCCATATAAGTGGGATATGTAGAAAGTTCAACATAAGTTATTGTCTTTGCAAGCTCCTCAACTTTATCACGCGCATTGTTTGAAACAAGCATTGAATATGCACCGGTAAGTGAGGTGTTTCCAATGAAGCGGAACTTATTCCTCTCAATATCCGGCAGCATTCCGATTTCTACTGCGTTGTCGAAATCAATACCGCTTCCAATGCCGCCTGCAATGCAGACGTTTGAAATCATGCTCATATCAAAACCAATTGATTCGATAACAGTCTTAATTCCTGAGTAGATTGCGCCCTTTGCTCTTATGAAGTTATCAATATCAGGTTCATTTATCGAAATCTCTTTTCCTGTACCCGATTCGTTTGCAAAAGCAAGAACATATCTTGACGATCCGTGTTCATCTACCAGTACTCTTCTGCACTCTTTAACAAACTGACCTTTAGGAGAAATAATTTTGCATCTGAAAAGATTTGCGATTGTGTCAATAAGACCTGATCCGCAGATTCCTACGGGCTTCTCATCTCCAATTGTTTTAAATGACGGCTCGCTTGTTTCGATGTCTATTGATACTTCTTCGATAGCACCTGTTGTAGCCCTCATGCCGCATGAGATATCGCCGCCTTCAAAAGCGGGTCCGGCAGAACAGGCACAGCTCATAAGAAGCTCTTCATTTCCAAATACAATTTCTCCGTTTGTACCAAGATCAATGAAAACAGAATACTCGGGATTGTTCCAGATAAGGCTTGCTAGTGTTCCTGCTGTAATATCACCTCCTACGTAGCTGCCGATGTTAGGAGCAAAGAATACGTCAGCGTCACTGCAGATTGAAAGTGAAAGATCTCGGGCATTTATGGGTGCAATGTCAAAGAATGCAGGAATATAGGGCTCAAGTCTGATGTTGGCGGCATCAATTCCTGCGAAAAGATGATTCATCGTTGTATTGGATGCAATAACACATCTTATGATATCGTCCGGAGAAATTCCAAGCTTAGAGCACATTACCGAAGTCAAAGGAATAATTGTATCATCCGTAACGGCCTTTTTGAGCCTTAAAAGTCCGCCCTCACGTGTTGATTCGATGATTCTGTTTATGACGTCTGCGCCGTACTCAATCTGCCCGTTTCCGCTTGAAGCCTTTGCAAGAACTTTTCCTGTTATCATATCAACTAATATTGCAGAAACGCTCGTAGTTCCGATATCAATGGCAAGCCCTGGGCAGAATTTGTTCTTACCCAGCTTTGTCATATTAAATGCAAAAGCTGTTCCGTTCTTTTTTGCAATGACAACATCTGCTTTAAAGTTGTTTCTCCTTAGTAAAGTCGGCATGGAACAAAGAAGTGCGTATCCAAAATGTACTGTTTTATCGGTAACATTAAACTCGTCGTACCAGCCTGTTTCTTCAAGCTTTGCCTGAATGGCACGAGATACTCTTTCGTAATCGGGCATCGTATCATCAAGTGTCGGGATATCAAGTTCTAAAGAAATAATCCTTGCATCATTTTTTCTTTCTATGCCTGCGGCGAGCAAAGATTCATTAATAGAATCAAATATTTTCATCTGATCATCAGAATTGATGTCAGCTATTTTCATATCATTTTTATATGCAAGAGCGGTGTCCGGAATCTCTACAACCACATCCTCATCAGGCTTTGAAGCGCATGCGAGCCTGATTCCGTCTGCGTAATCACTGTCGCTTATATGCCTTGTCTTAGCTGTATCAAGCTTTCCTTCAAGAAGCTTTATCTTGCATTTTCCGCATGAACCGTTTCCGGCACAGGGAGCATCTATTGCAATACCGTTTCTCCTTGCGACATCCAAAACGGATTCTCCTTCTTTGCAGGTAGCACTGATAGTTTTATTCGAGGTTTTTATTATTATATTACTCACAAAAAAATCCTTTCAGTTTCAAAAAAAGACGTACAACCGCAAAAACGGCTGTACGTCCAAAATCGTCAATTACAGTTCAAGATATGAATCTGCATAGAGGAAGTTGTCCTTTAAGATATCACATGACTTGATGGTCTCCATAAGTCTCTGATCACAAGGATTAACGATTGCTGAAGTAAAGCCGTTAGCCATTGCCATAGCAACCATAGCTGAATCCATAATAGGACGGATAGCCTTGGGCATTCCGTTTGATACGTTTGAAAGACCGCCTGTTGTGTTAAGACCCATCTCGCTGATCATTCTGATTGCCTCAAGAACGTCCTTCTGCTTGTCCTGCATACCCTTTACAACGAGGAAGAGCGGATCAAACCACATATCCTGATCATCCATTCCGAGCTCAAGACCATGCTCAAGCATTTCCTGAAGGAATCCCATACGTTCATCGTTATTGGCGGGAACTGCACCCTTTGAGCAAAGAGCGATTACGATTGCATCGTTCTCAGCTGCAAGGTCGATGTAACTGAGTCTGTCACCTGCATCTGCTGAGTTAACAATGGGCTTACCCTTAGCACGGTTATAAACCGCAATACCTGCTGAGATAGCCTTCTTGTTGGCAGTATCAAGTGCGAGGGGAACATTGTCAAAATTCTCCTGAAGGAGCTTAACTGCCCATGTCATGAGCTCTTCGCCGTTGCTCTCTGCAGGTCCGATGTTAACATCGAGATATGTTGCGCCGGCATCAAGCTGCTCCTTGGCACGCTTTAAGATCTCTGTAGGATCCTTTGTTTCAAAAGCCTTGCGAACTGCGGGTGAGATGCAATGGATTCTCTCACCGATTGTAATGAATTTTCCCATAGTTAGTAACCCTTTCTGTAATGTTATTTAAGCATGCGCAGATTATTTTGTAAGATCCTTCATGAACTTAACAAGGTGAACAGCTTCTGTAGGAGCTACAATAACCTCCCAGCCGGGAAGCTTAGCTTCGATCTCACCCTTAAGGATTGCAACCTTACCGGGGATAATGAGCTTTCTTGACTTAAGCTTGTTTTCGATCTGGAACTCTTCGAAGAACTTGGCAATACTTGTTGCAGAAAGCTTTCCTGCAGCCCATGCGGTAAGAACTGACATTCCGCCTGCATCACTGATAAGGAGATTGCAAGGAACGCCTGAACGCTCTAATTCACCTGATACAACGAAGTATGTAAGTGCGAAGTCAACAGTTGTAACACATACAGAATTTTCATCAGCACCGTTAACAGGATAGATACCGGGATCTACTCTCATAGGCTTCTGAGGATCCGTGAAGATGTTCTGCCTTAATCCGTACATAGGAAGTGCCTGTGAATAAGACATTGACTGCATAACGATGATTGAAGCGTACTTAACGGTGAAGAGTGATGCAAGAGCTGTCTGCATACGTGCATCATTGTGAGCAAGCTTGTTTACATTAGCAATTGTAGGATAACCGCATGATCTGTCGCCACCCTTGATTGCTCCGCGTCTGAAGAGAACTGTCTGAGCAAATGCTTCCTTAATCGACTTGGAATCCGTGTCAATGATAAGGTTCTTGTTTCCAAGTCCCTCAAGCTTCTTGATGGTGTCATAAATCTCGTCAATGTTCTCGCCTGTAACACCGAGAACGATACCTGCCTCTGTTGCAATGGTGTTCATAGCCTCTGCGTTTGCAGCATTAGCGCCGACAAGTGCGGGCTTTCCTTCCTTTGCCTTATCAACAGCCTTCTTTGCAACATCGGGGTCTGTACAGTTGATAACGAGTGTGCGTCCTGTTGCTACAGCCTTATCAACAATTGCAAGGAATTTATCAGCATCCTTGCCGTCGTAGTTAACGTAGAGAAGCTCTACATACATTCTCTCGCCGATTCTTACGTAATCAACTTTGTTAAGATTTGCAAGAGCATCATCAATTTCCTCGTCAGACATGCAGCTGCAAACTGTTGCTGCATAAACGGGCTTGTTTACGAATGTCTTTTCGTGTCTGTAAAGAACAGTCTCACCGCCAAGCTTGAATTCATTGTCACCTGTGCCGATTGTGATAGTTTTCATAGGAGGAGCTGTAGCCTCTGATAACTGAGCAACTGCTTCAGCTGACATATGAGGGCACTTGTCGATAGTAAGTGCACCAGCTGCTACCTTCATACCGAAAGCCATACATGTAGGCTGACCGCATTCCTTGCAGTTTGTCTTCGGTGAGAGTTTAAAAATATCAATACCTTTTAAAGCCATATCAATTAACCTCCATTATAATCGAAAATTACATTAATTCCTTGATCATCTTTGCGATGGTAGCAATTGCTGTGGGATGTCTCATAATAACAGCATTTGAACCTGAAACAAGATCTGCTGATGCGGTAGCGATTTCCATGTCGATACCTCTTGTTTCTCTGTCGCCCCACTCAGGGAAGTCTTCTTCTGAAACAAGTGACTCTTTGCAGTTCCATGTCTCTGTGCTGACAGGTGTAATGATAGGCATAAGAAGTGATGTGTCACCCTGTGCTAATGCTGCAGCCTTGATTCTGTCCATTGTCGATGCAACGTACTCATAACCGTAACCTGCTGTAGCTGTACCAACGTTCATAACGATTGTCTCATCCTTAACTCCGAGCTGGTTAAGAACAACGTTTAACTGCTTTGCAAGGTTGATATCAACTGCTGATTCAGCACCAACCTTCTGATTGTAAGCAAGACCTGCGGATGCACCGATAGTCTTGTAGTTCTCTTCCTTAGCTGCAAGAACAAGGATGTTCTTGCCCTGAAGAATATCTGATACCTTATTTAACAAATCTGCATTCTTCTCAGCATTCTTGCAGCCTGCGACAACGAGAGGACAATCGATAGCTTCTGCTACTTCCTCTGCTGTCTTGGCGCAATCTTCAACTGATCTGTTCTCACCGTTGGGATCTGCACTGTCAAGGAACAGACAAACAAAATCTGCACCTTCGATTTCAGATGCCTTCTTGGCAATCTCGGCTACTGTTGTGCAGCCTTCATAATACTTTGCAAGCTCATCGGTGGGGTTAACAAGACCTAAATCTGATACTTCAACTCCGATACAGGGTCTGTTCTCGATGGGTGCATCAAAGGTGTAGAGCGGGAATACGTTCTCGCCTCCAAGTGTGATCTTCTTTTCGCCGGTTCCGATTTCAACCTTATTGACGGAAACTTTGAAAGCCTGCGATGTCTTACTAAACGCCATTGTTATTGCCTCCTTCATTTTGGACTTAAAGTCCTAAACTCTCAATGATCTTTTTTAACGCAACTCTAATGGGTGCGTCTTCGGGTAATTCCACTGTGGGCTTACCCATTGTGTCGAATTCGTAAACCAGATCGTCCTGAGGAAGAACTCCAACAAGATCGAGCCTCTGGTTGGCGATTTCTTCTTTAATACCATCACTCAGAATACCGTCAGGTGCACGGTTTACGATGAGCTTAACGGCCTTTGCATTAAGATGGATGTCTTCAATCAGTCTTGCAATCCTTCCGACGGCCTGAATACCGCGTCTGGAGCAGTCACTTACCAGAAGAATTACATCGACCTTAGGGAGAATGCCTCTGCTAATGTGCTCCATGCCTGCTTCGTTATCAACAACCATATACTCATAGTTGTTTGCAAACTTCCCGATAATCTGAGTCAGCACACCATTAACGAAGCAGTAGCATCCGCTTCCCTGAGTTCTGCCCATGACAAGCATGTCGTAGTCGTCCATTTCAACAATAGCTGAATTAAACTTGAAATTAGCGTAGTCGGCCTTGCTCATTCCGGCCGGTATGGGATTTACCTTTGCCAGTTCAGCCTGTGCAATCTCTTCCCTGATGTCACCGATTGTCGTTTCAACGTCAACACCAAGTACCTCATTGAGATTTGAATTGGCATCGGCATCAACAGCAAGGATAGGTCCCTTTTTCTGTTTGCAGAGGTAATCGATAAGCAGGCCGCATGTGGTGGTTTTACCTGTACCGCCTTTTCCGGCTACAGCAATTGTAGTTGTACTAATGTGATTCACCTCGCAATCCGTAACAAAAAATATGCGTATGGCAGCACGCAAGATAAATCTAACATTTTCCAGCTATAAAGTCAACATTTTAGTACAACTCAAATGAAGAATATATCTAATTTGAAATCATTTTTGTACGTATTTGACGAAAAATAATCTTTATATTATAATCAGATTTGCCTGTAAAACCGGTATGTCTTTTCTGCTGAAAATAATGGCTATAAAATGTGAACTGATTTGCAAAAATGGTTTTGCATTCAAAACAGCTTATTTTCGGCATTTTTACAAAATCATATGTTGACAAATTAGAATATTTCTGATATTTTGTTACAGGTGGCCTCAGATAATAGTAATTGAGGCATGAATCTAATTATAAGAAAACGAGGAATTATCATGGCAAACATTAAGTCGGCTAAGAAAAGAATCGATGTTATCGAGACAAAGACACTCAGGAACAAGATGATTAAGTCAAGAATCAAGACTTTAATCAAGAAGGTTGAAGCTGCTTGCGCAGCAGGAAACAAGTCAGAGGCTCTTGAAGCATTCAAGACTGCAGAAATTGCAATTTCTCAGGCAGGTGCAAAGGGTGTTTACCACAAGAACACTGTAGCTCGCAAGATTTCAAACCTTCAGAAGGCTGTTAATGCTCTTAACTGATCGTAGCTTGAATGAGAAAAAATCTTCGGTGATTACCACCGAAGATTTTTTAGTTCCCGGAAAGCTCACTTAGTCCGAGGTGACTGTACGCGAGGTCGGTTACTACCCTGCCCCTCGGTCCGCGGATAATAAATCCGTTTTGAACAAGGTAGGGCTCATACACCTCTTCAACTGTGCCAGCATCCTCCCCTATTGTAGCTGCGATTGTGTCTATTCCGACTGGTCCTCCGCCAAACTTTTCTATCATTGTTTTTATGATTGCTCTGTCGATGTTGTCAAGCCCCATCTTGTCGACTTCCATGATGTTAAGAGCAAAGTTTGTTGCTTCGACACTGATGCGTCCGTCATATTTAATCTGGGCGAAATCCCTTATGCGCTTTAAAAGTCTGTTTGCAAGTCTCGGCGTTCCGCGTGAGCGTCTGGCAAGTTCATATGCACCCTCATCATCGATTTCACACTGAAGTACCTTCGCCGAACGAAGGATAATTGTCTTCAGCTCTTCAAATGTGTAGAATTCAAGGCGGCTTACTATTCCGAATCTGTCTCTGAGCGGTGCACTTAGCATTCCTGCACGTGTTGTTGCTCCTACAAGAGTGAATTTCGGAAGATCCAGGCGCACAGATTTCGCCATGGCACCCTTACCTATTACGATGTCAACACAGAAATCCTCCATTGCCGAATAGAGAAGCTCTTCAACCTGTCTGTTGAGACGGTGTATTTCATCTACAAAAAGAACGTCGCCTTCCGAAAGATTGTTGAGAATTGCAGCCATGTCTCCGGGCTTTTCAATCGCGGGACCGCTTGTTGGTTTCATGCTGACACCCATTTCATTAGCAATAATACCGGCAAGTGTTGTTTTACCGAGTCCGGGAGGCCCGAAAAAGAGCACATGGTCAAGTTGTTCATGACGCTCTCTTGCTGCATCAATAAAAATCTGAAGATTTCCTCTGACCTTTTCCTGTCCGATGTAGTCCTTGAGAAGTTGAGGTCTCAGCGAACTTTCAATTGTTCTGTCCTCTTCTGTAAATTCTGTTGTTATCATTCTGTGCTGTGCCATATTAACCCCGTTACCTGATGTATTTCAGTGCTGCCTTTAGAACATACTCTACAGTCATGTTGTCAGTCTGTTCAACCTCCGAAACAGCCTTTCTTGCATCCGTTCTTGAATAACCGAGTGCTTCAAGTGCCATGGAGGCTTCATTTCTGATACCCTTAAGTTCAACTGTACTGCTTGCAGATTCATTCTTTGTTAAAATCTCTTCTTCAAGAGAAGACTCCATGTCAATTTTGTCCTTGAGTTCAAGAATGATTTTAGCTGCCGTTTTTTTGCCGATTCCGGGCACTTTCGAAAGAAGCGCCGTATCCTCTGATAGAATTCCGAAGCGAAGATCATTGAGACTAATGCACGAAAGCACGTTAAGACCGGCCTTCGGACCTACACCGCTGACGGAAATCAGCATCTTAAACATTTCAAGTTCGTTTCTCCGATTGAATCCGTAAAGTGAAATATCGTTTTCACTGACTGACATGTACGTGTGAAGTAAAAATTCTTCTCCGACCGGCGGCAGGCTCTCGATGACTGTCATAGGTACATTGATCTTCATACCGATTCCGGCATTATCAAGGATAACACTCATTTCATCACAGCCAAATACTTTTCCTCTGACAAAAGCTATCATATGTATCTCCCAAAATATATATTTTACAGAAGTGTCTGGAACAGATTAAATGTGTACTGAAGAATTTTTCTGTAGAATGGCCTGTGTTGCCATTCCGAAAGTGTGATTTCTCTGGAATCCTCAAGCGTTCTAAAGAAGCACTCCTTTATTCTTTCGGCACAATACCTGTCCCACATAATGATGCAGTCTTCATAATGAAGATAAAAACTTCTGTAATCGAGATTTACCGTTCCGACGATTGCCGTGTCATCAGCCACAACATTCTTCTGATGGATAAATCCTTTGGCGTACTCGTAGATTCTGATACCGCCTTTCAAAAGCTCTCCGTAGTTTAGCTCTGTGATGAGCTTGACGATCTTTTTGTCCGGTGTCCCCGGAGTGATGATTCTTACATCGACACCTGATTTTGCCGCATAGATAAGAATATCCCTGAAGCTTTGCTCAAGAACAAGGTAAGGTGTAGTGATATAAAGTACACTTTTAGCGTGTGAAAACAATTGTTTATATGTATCGCAGATGGGATTGAGCGGGTTGTTTACCGGACCGTCGGTTAGTGTTTGTACAAAGCAGCTGTTAGTGTCAAAGGTGCGGACAGGTCTGTACTTTTCAAAATCTTCAATACCTGTTCCTGAGATGTTCCACATCTGAAAGAAAGCAACAATCAGACCTCTTACGCCGTCGCCTTCAAGCCTGATTGCCGAATCCTTCCACCAGCCAAATCTGTTAATAATGTTTGCGTACTCATCTGCAAGATTGATCCCGCCCGTGTAACAAAGCTCACCGTCGACAACAACAACCTTCTGATGTGAACGGTAGTTGAAGTAAAGCCTGCTGACGTACTTGTGTACAGGATTAAAGGATCTTATTTCAACTCCTGCATTTCTGAGGTTCGTAAAAAACTCTTCCTTGACAGAGAACATCGATCCGAAATCATCATGAAGGAACTTGATTTCGACGCCCTCTTTTGCTTTTTGCAGGAGAATTTCATAAAGCTTATCAAGAATGTCGCCGTCTGACAAAATAAAGAAGCTCAAAAAGATGTAGCGTTTTGCACGTTGAATATCGTCAAAGATTGAATCAAGCGCCTCATCTCCCTCGTCAAAATAGGTAACTTTGTTGTTTGGGTAGATGGGAAAACCGAGATTTGCGCAGTACGTGACAATCCCGGAATCATTCGGACGAAGGCTTATGAAGCTTCTAAGATTTTCAGGATGCGGATCAAGATGTTTCTGAGCCTCGTCGAAGATTTCAAGTGTCCTTGTGTCAGGTCTTGATCTTCCCTGTCTTGCACCCCACATCAGGTAAATCAGATACCCAAACGGAGGCAGAATTGCGATAATCAACATCCACGAGACCTTATAGGATTCATTTCTGTTTGAATTTACAAGACCGATGATTCCAAGGGCACTGATGACCTGAAGGGCGTAATAGACATAAATCGAACGGCTCGGAAGTTCAAAGCTCAAATAATAAAGAAGTGCAATTTCCAAGACTACAAGTGCTATGATAATGAGAGCCCTGATAACGTTTCCAAAATTATGTACGAATCTTCTCTTTCTGTTTTTCTTTACCTTTATATTCTTCATAGCTTGAATTATACCATATTATAGTTTACAATCAAGTGTGTTTACAGTACAAATGTTCTGTAAAATGACTCGTGGAGATTCTTATATGTACGAAGAAAACTTTATCTGCAATTTTGAAAGCAATTATATAATGTTCGAAGATGTCTTCTTTGATATTGAAACTACAGGTCTGTCTCCCAAAGAGTCATTTATATATCTGATTTGCATTGCAAAAAGGAATTCTTATACTGATCAGCTTATCGGTACTCTCCTGCTTGCCGATTCTTTTTCGGAAGAAGAATCCCTGATCAGAGAATTCATTTCTCGCATTGAAGGCGCAAAGCGACTTATCGGTTATAATTCCGACAGGTTTGATATTAATTTTATTAAGACACGAGCATCCGGCTATAATATTTCTTTTGACAATTCATTTGAGTCTCTCGATCTTTATAAGACTGTGCGTTCATTAAAGAGTATTATCGGACTGCCTAACCTTCAGCTTAAAACCGTTGAATACGCTTTTGGCATCAGACGAAATGACGTTTATTCCGGAGGTGAACTGATTGAAGTCTACAGAGATTATGCTGCGGCACTCTCATTTTCCAGGTGTCTCGATAATAAAACCGGAAAATTCGAGCTTGAACCGTTAAAGAATCTCTGCCTGACAAACCTCAAGACGCTAGATTACATTTCTCTTCGAAAGGTGCTTCTTCTTCATAATACGGAAGATGTTACTTCTCTATTTACCGTGTTCACGGAACTGATTTCGCTGAAATGCTTCATTGATGGCGGTTTTAGTATAAAAGAAGAATCTGTTGCAAAAACGGCAGAAGGATTATGCCGGTCTGAAAACGAAAGCTCAAATGCCGCTTCCGGATTTATTTCAACCGGTATTTTTTCATTTGTGATTGAGACGGACATTTTGCTTTATAAGGGTTATCTTAAGGAATACCAAAGTGAGGATTTACGAATCAAAAGACTATCCGCAGGAAGCTTTCTTATTGAAGTTACGCTTCTTCACGATGAACTGAAGTTGTATTTCCCTGACTATAAGAATTATTTCTATTTTCCCTCTGAGGATATGGCAATTCACAAGGCGCTTGCAGGATACTCAGGTTCAAGCGAAAAGATTCCCGCAAAAAAAGAAACCTGCTATATCAAAAAAACAGGTTCATTCGTACCTGTTTTTAATTGCACTGAATACAGTCATGTATTAATGAAATCTCACAATGATGTAAAACGTTACATCCTCATCGAAGACGCAAAAAAGGATCTGGTGAAGTACGCGTCTTCGCTTCTAAAATCACTTTGAAACAGCAAGGAACATTCGACGTGTTGCAAAGCTTTTACGTCACTTCAGCGAAAAATGCATTTGCAAAAGCGTGCGCACGCTCGCTAATCGTCATTATTGGAAACATTTTCATATAATTGAAAAAGCCCGGGTAATAAATACCCGGGCATTATCAACTAATGAAATTATGCTTCCTGAGGAATGATTTCCTTCTTGTTGTAAGAACCACAAGCCTTGCAAACTCTGTGAGGCATCATAAGCTCTCCACACTTGCTGCACTTAACAAGATTGGGAGCTGTCATTTTCCAATTAGCTCTGCGGCTGTCTCTTCTAGCCTTTGAAGATTTGTTTTTAGGACAAATAGCACCCATAATCACACCTCCTTACGTACTTCTTCGCAAAAACGCACTGTTGTTAGTATACTGATTGTAAATATGTTTGTCAACATATATTTTTATTTTTTCTGAGTCAATACTATCAGATAAGCGCTACTGTCTCCCTGCAGATTGCAAGCTCCTCATTGGTGGGAATAACGAAAACCTTTGTCTTTGAATCTGCTGTTGAAATCATGATTTCCTCACCGCGCTTGCTGTTAGCTTCCTCGTCAAGAGTAACACCGAGATATCCGAGGTAATTGATGATTTCCATGCGAGTATCCTTATCATTTTCACCGATACCTGCTGTAAAGGCGATAGCGTCAACACCGTTCATGGCTGCAACATAAGCACCGATGTACTTTGCTACTCTGTAAGCAAAAGCATCAACTGCGTCGCTTGCCTTTTCATTTCCTGCTCTTCTAGCCTCCCAGAGATCTCTGAAATCAGAGGAAACACCGCTTAAGCCCGCAACACCTGACTTTTTGTTAAGAACCTTAAGCATTTCTTCAACATTGAGATTCTCCTTTTTGCAGATGAACTCAAGAATTGCGGGATCGAGGTCACCGCTTCTTGTTCCCATGATAAGACCTTCAAGAGGTGTAAGACCCATACTTGTGTCTACGCACCTGCCGTTAAGAACTGCCGAGATACTTGCACCGTTTCCAAGGTGGCATACAACAACCTTTGAATTGTCGGGATCGAGTTTTGCAACATCGTAAACTCTCTTGCTTACGAAGCTGTGACTGGTTCCGTGGAAGCCGTAGCGACGAACCTTGTACTTCTCGTAATACTCGATGGGAAGTCCGTAGAGATAAGCCTTCTTAGGCATTGTCTGATGGAATGCTGTATCAAATACCGCCACCATGGGAACACCGGGCATAAGGTTCTTGCATGCGTTGATTCCGATAAGGTTTGCAGGATTGTGAAGGGGAGCAAGGTCATTACACTCTTCGATTGCCTTGATTACTTCGTCTGTAATTACAACTGACTTTGCAAACTTCTCGCCGCCGTGTACTACTCTGTGACCTACAGCCTTAATTTCGGAAAGATCTGAAATTACACCGTGATCCTTATCAGTAAGTGCAGCAAGTACGTTTTTGATTGCTACTTCGTGGTTGGGAAGAGCATCCTTGCTGATATACTTGTCAGCGCCCGGTCTCTTGTGTGTTAAGACACCGTCAATACCTATACGCTCGCAAAGACCTGATGCAATAGCCTCTTCTGTCTCGGAATCAATGAGCTGGTACTTAAGTGATGAGCTTCCGCAATTAATTACTAATACTTTCATGTCTGATCTCCATTCTTAGAATTCGTTCATTTTAAACAAAGCGTGGCTGACCTTCATATGAAAATCAGCCATGCATTATTCTTATCACTATTTATCTGAAGCCTGAGCCTGTACAGCAGTAATGGCAACAACACCAACGATATCGTCAGCGCTGCATCCGCGTGAAAGGTCGTTAACAGGCTTTGCGATACCCTGAGTGATAGGTCCGTAAGCTTCTGCCTTTGCGAGTCTCTGAGCAAGCTTGTAGCCAATGTTTCCGGCATCAAGGTCGGGGAAGATAAGTGTGTTTGCCTTACCTGCAACTGTGCTGTCCTTTGCCTTTGAAGCTGCAACTGAAGGAACTATAGCGGCATCAAGCTGAAGCTCGCCGTCAACGTTGAGGTTTGGATACTCTTCATGAGCGATACGAAGTGCTTCAAGAACCTTGTCAACATCTGCGTGCTTTGCACTGCCCTTTGTTGAATGTGAAAGCATTGCAACGATTGCGGGCTTCTGGACAAGAAGCTCAAAGCTCTTAGCTGAGCTGTCAGCGATTGCAGCAAGCTCTTCGGGATTAGGATTCTGACAAAGACCTGAATCACCAAAGATAAAGGTACCGTTCTCACCGTACTCACAGTTGGGAACTACGATAACAAAGAAAGCGGAAACAAGCTTTGTTCCGGGAGCGGTCTTAAGAATCTGGAGGCAAGGACGAAGTGTGTTTGCTGTTGAATGACATGCACCTGAAACAAGTCCGTCTGCATCACCGGCCTTAACCATGGTAACACCGAAGGTGGTGTAATCTGTTGTAAGTGTCTCTCTTGCCTTTTCGGGTGTCATTCCCTTTGCCTTACGGAGTTCAACAAGAAGATCGATGTACTCCTGGAGCTTTTCACAGTTCTCCGGGTCTACAATCTCTGCGCCTGAAATATCAAAATTTCCTGACGTTGCATCAGCGAGAACCTTGTCCCTGTTGCCGATGAGGATAAGCTTTGCATTGCCTTCCTTTAATGTCTTTGCAGCTGCTTCGATTGTTCTCATATCCTCTGTCTCGGGGAGGATGATTGTCTTCACGTTCTGACGTGCTCTTACTTTAATATCATCAATAAATCCCATAATCAATGATACTCCTTTCAAAAATTGTATAGACTCGCGCGTTAAAACCGCAAAGTTTATTATAATCCCATGCCCCGCGAAAATGCAAGGATTTGTTGACAGTGAATCTATTTTTGATATGATAAATCATATGACGACTACAGCAATAATTTGTGAATTGAATCCGCTGCATTTGGGGCACAGTTACATTGTAAAAAAAGCACGTGAAATTACAGGTGCTGATTTTGTCGTAGCATTAATGAGCGGAAATTTCGTCCAGCGCGGCGAACCTGCTGTTTTTGATAAATTCACCAGAACAAAATCAGCTCTTTTAAACGGATTTGACGCTGTGTTTGAACTTCCTGTTGTCAGTGCAACTGCCAGTGCCGAGTTTTTCGCAAGAGGAGCTGTTTCGTTAATTGATAGTACAGGTGTTTTTGATTATCTTTGTTTTGGAAGTGAAACAGGTGAGCTGATCGACATAGATTCAATTGACCAACGTCCTGATAAAGATACGATTACAAAAGCTTTCAGAAACGGAAAGACTTACGCAGATGCTTTGGACTCTGATTCTCTTCTTTCAGGTCCAAACGATCTTCTCGGAGTCGAGTACCAAAGGGCGCTCAGGGGGGTGAATTCTAATGTCAGTCCGGTGGCAATCAAACGTATAGACTGTCCTCACGCCTCTGAAATCAGAAAAAACCTGATGGATTTCAAGGGCATGCCATCTACAGAAGTAGAATGTTTTGCTTCTTCTCTTCCCGTATTTCCGGACGATATTTCAGCACTGCTTAATTACAGACTTTTGGATTTTGAAGGTGGCTTTGACGCCTATTTTGACTGCACTTTGGAGCTCTCAAACAGAATCAGGAAAGAGTTCGAGATGACTCCGTTTTCTACAATGGTAGACAAATTGAAATCCAGAAATTACACACGTTCACGTATTTCAAGAACACTTCTTCACATAATTCTCGGAATAACAGACGAGCTTGTGTCTTCTGCATTTGATGACGGCGGTATCAATTATCTGCGTCTTCTTGGCATGAAAAAATCTGCCGGAGAACTTCTCAGGCAGATTAAAGAATTTGATTTTGTACCTGTAATAACAAAACCGTCCGACTATAAAACTATTAACTCACAGCAGGTCAAAAAGTGCTTTGAACTTGATCTTCGCGCATCGCAAATTTACCGTCAGATTGTCTTCGCTAAATACAGCGTTGACATCGGTTCGGACATTTCGTCTTCTCCCATCATTGACATCGGTTAGGACATTTCGTCCTCTTGCGTTCCTGACAATCAGTCGTAAAGACCTTCGTCAAGTCCGTCGATATTCTCGATCTCGGGAAGCGGTTCTTCCTCGCAGGGAATCCCTGCCTCAATTTCACGAAGCTGGTCATGAAGAAGATCCTGATCCTTGTGGATTGCATCAAGGTATTCTCCAAGCGCCGCAACAATGCCGTTTGAACGCTCCTGATAACCGACATAAGCACTGTTGATAACAGCCTCTGCTTCCTTCATGATTTTATCAACATACATTAGAGCATTTGCGATAATCTCCTGCTCGGAAGCTGAAGCCTTTGCTTTAATCTGTTCTGCTTCATTGTAGGCATTCGTTACTGTTTCGTTTGCCTTTTCATATGCCTGCTGCATTACAAGACTCTCATCAATCATAGCCTCATGACGTACATTTGCGTCTGCAATAATGCTGTTTGCTTTCGTTTCGGCCTGAGCCAGAATTCTGTCTCTGTTCATGCAGATCTTCTGAGAACGCTTAATCTCATCGGGAATCCTGACTCTCATTTCATCGATCAGATCAAAGATCTTCTGTCGATCGACAACAATCATTCCTTTGCTGAATGGTGCTGCTTTACAGGAATCAAGATAATCTGCCGTTTCATCGATAAGCAACTCGATCTTGTTATCTGCCATATGAAAACCTCCTCAAAATGTCTGACTTCTAAAAACATATTAGACTATTATAAGTTCAAAAGAAACATTATTTTTTTGAACATTTATTAATGACATCATCGATTATTTTTAAGGGAACTAGTCCCGCTATGTCACCGCCGTAGCTTGCAATCTCCTTCACTATGCTTGAACTGACATAGGCATATTCAAGGCTTGTTGTGAGGAAAGTAGTATCAACCTCAGGACAAAGCTTCCTGTTAAGCTGTGCAATCTGAAGCTCGTACTCGAAATCGGTGATTGCACGAAGTCCTCTCACAATAATCTTTGCATCATGTTCCTTACAAAAGTCTACTGTAAGACCGGAAAATGTACAAACCTCGACGTTTTTAAACTCCGATGTAGCTTTTCTAATTAACTCAACTCTCTCATCAATACTGAATATCGGAGATTTTGATGAATTCTTCAGTACTGCAACGTAGAGCTTGTCTACTATTCTTGATGCTCTTTCGATTATATCGTAATGACCGATTGTGATGGGATCAAATGTTCCCGGATATACTGCATTTAACATAATGGCGCACTTTCATTAAATTACATCATCGCTAAAAGAAATACGTGCTTGTTTGATCCATAAATCTTCTCCCTGTCGATTTGAAGACCGAGGGATTCGACGTAATCAAAGTCTGTAGCCTTTGAGGCTTCCACAACAATAATACCCTCTTCGTTAAGAAGGTTCATGCTCATGATTGTCTCAAGAACCGGTTCTTCTATGTTCCGATTGTAAGGCGGATCGATAAAAATTACATCGAACTTCTCCTGCCTTCCGGCAAGCTGCCTCAGGCAGTATACTCCGTCACCTGTCAATACCGTTGCCTGAGAAGAGAGCTTTGTGTGATCGAGATTCTCTTTAATAAGTTCCGAAACGGCTCTGTTCTTTTCAATAAAGACGGCCCTCTCGGCACCTCTGCTTAATGCCTCAATTCCGATTCCGCCGGTTCCGGCGCACACATCGAGAAATACGGCGCCCTCCAGTCTCGGATTCAACATATTAAAAAGAGTCTCTTTTATCTTATCTGTTGTAGGACGTACTTCATTGCCGGGAAAGCTCTTTAATAAGAGCCTCCGGCACTTTCCTGCGATAACTCTCATACTTCTTTACTGCCTCATGCTGATTCCCTTTTCATTCAAGGTATCAAGCACTTTCTTTACAAATCCGTTGACTTCTTCAACACTCAGGGTTCTTTCATAGCTCAAGAAATTGAGCCTTACTGTCATGCTGGCAAGGTCAGCTGCAAGACCCGGTCCCTTGAAAAGATCCACGAATTCAACACTTCTTAAGAATTCACAGTCGGTTGTAAGGCAATAATCCCTGATAGTTGAGAAAGGAGTGTTTTTGTTAACAAGAAGACTAAGGTCAATATAAACACCGGGGAATCTTGAAACGTCTTCAAAATCAACATCCTTGTGAACTGACTTTGCATATGCTTCATAGTCGATTTCAACATATGCTGCGCTTGCCTTCTTATCGATAGCTGCTGCAATTCTTGGATTAAGAACACTGATATAACCGACATTTACGCTGTCAACAAGAATATTTGCAGAATTCTTCGGATGAACCCATGCAAATGAAATCTCACCGCGGACATAAAGCGGCTGCTGATTCATAATTTCTGAGGAAATGCAGTCGAGAGTGTTCTTAACTTCACGAAGAAGTGTGTTCTCATCCTTTGTACGGCTTGCGTTGATAAATGCAAGCTTCTTGACTTCGTCTACATTTCCGTCTTCTCTGAGACCTCTTACGCAGCGACCGAATTCAAAAATTCGGACGTTGTTGAAGGAGTCGATGTTTTTACGAACAAAAGAAAGCAAAGTAGGAATCATTGAGCTTCTGATTTCTTCGTTGTCACCTGTAAGTGAATTTGCGATTCGAACGAAGCTTTCGGGCTCAATTCCAAGCTCCTTGTTGCACTTGTTGTCATACCAGATGTAGCTGTGAACCTCGCTGTACTTGAAATGGTCTGCGAGGAGCTTCTTGATTCTGTATTCATCCTCCCTTGCGAGGTCCTGCCTGATGGGAGTAAGCATTGTTGAAGTTGAACGGATGTCAAAGTTGTCGTATCCGTAAATTCTTGTGATTTCTTCAACAATGTCAGCTTTCATTGTTATGTCCTTTGTCGCACGGAATGAAGGAACGTCAACTTTGAAGCTGTCACCGTCTCTTGTTACTGCAAATTCGAGATCTTTAAGTGTATCTTCAATTCTGTCGGCAGTAATATCAATACCTGTGTATTTGTCAATGTAAGCCTTGTCAAATTCAAGAGAAACCTTGTCAAAATGCTTGTTGTAGACATCGCTTAAGCGGGATGTAACCCTTACATCACCATCAATGTCGGTAAGAAGCTTGAGGAATCTCATGATTGCAGTGTCTGTCATCTCGGGATCGAGTGTCTTCTCGTAGCGGGCCGATGCATCTGTTCTCATGCCGAGCTTTGTGGCGCTTCTTCTGACGCTTACACCCTCAAAGTTTGCCGATTCAAGAAGAAGTGAGTTTGTATCGTCAGTTATCTCCGAAAGGAGCCCTCCCATGATACCTGCGATTGCAACAGGCTCAGTTTCGTTGTAAATCATTATTGTGCCTGCATCAACATCTCTCTCCTGTGAATCAAGTGTCATAAATTTAGTTGTTTCGGTAAGCTGCTTAACTCTGATTGCCTTAACCTTGTTGTTATCAAATGCGTGCATGGGTTGACCGAATTCAAGCATCAGATAGTTTGTGAGATCGGCAAGAAGATTGATGGGACGCTGTCCGCAGTACATCAGTCTTACCTTCACAAAATAAGGCGAAATCTTTGTCAAAACGTTTTCTACAGTAATAGAACTGTAGCGATAGCAAAGATCGGTTTCAATCTTTATATCAACGGCAGGAAGATTTTCATAATTTACGGTATCAAGAACCGCCGGCTTTTTAAGCGGACGTTTAACAAGAGCTGCAATTTCTCTTGCAATGCCGTAATGACCCCAAAGGTCAGGTCTGTTTGTAAGCGACTTATTGTCAACTTCGAAAACAGTATCATCGAGAGGAATGAATGATTTGATGTCTGTACCAATTGTGTAGTCCATGTCAAATTTGATGATTCCTGAATTGTCCTCGCTGATTCCAAGCTCCTTTTCAGAACAACACATACCGTAGCTTGTGTATCCTGCTACTTCGCAGACATTTATCGGAGTTCCCTTCACTCTTCCGCCTGCCTTTGCAAATGCAACGAGTGCACCTTCCTCAACATTTTGAGCACCGCAAACAACATCAACAACACCTTCACCATTATCAACCTTGAGAAGGTGAAGCTTCTTTGAATTCGGATGATTCTCTACACTGAGTATCTTTCCTACAACAACATTTTCTGTATCACCGCCAAATTCGTAGATATCCTCCACTTCTGCGGTTGCAAGCGTAAAACGATTTATAAGATTTTTAAGATCGATTCCGGTAAGATCAACAAAATCAGAAATCCAGTTCATTGAAATAAACATGCTTCCACCTCCTACTTAAACTGCTTGAGTGCTTTCAGATTTCCGCCGTTTAATACGCGGATGTCTTTGATGTGGTACTTCATCATTGCAAGTCTTGAAAGACCAAGTCCGAAAGCGAAGCCTGTGTATTTTTCAGGGTCTATGCCGCCCATCCTGAGTACATTCGGATGAATCATGCCGCAGGGAAGAAGCTCAAGCCAGCCGCTCTGCTTGCAAGTGGGACATCCCTTTCCACCGCAGTTGAGGCAGTTGATATCGAGTTCAAATCCGGGCTCAACAAAGGGGAAGAAACCGGGACGGAGTCTGACCTTGACATCACGTTCAAAAACTTCTGAAAGAAGCACCTTCATGAAATAGATGAGGTTTGAAATGGAAATGTTCTCGCCGATCATCATTCCTTCAAGCTGCCAGAATGTGTTCTCATGGCATGCATCAATGTTCTCGTTTCTGAAGCATCTTCCCGGGAAGAGAACTTTCAGAGTCATTCCGGGATCGGGTGCACCGTACTTTTTCATGATGTAATTCTGAGCTGCAGAAGTATGAGTCTTTAAAAGCTGACCGTTGCTCAGATAGTAGGTATCCTGCATGTCTCTTGCCGGATGATTCTTAGGGATATTAACAGCTTCGAAATTGTTATACTCTGTCTGAATCTCGATACCATCCTCAATAATAAATCCCATAGATTTGAAGATGTCTTCAATTCTTCTCTGTACAATAGTAATAGGATGGAGGCTGCCTGTTTCTTCATCTGAAGGGATAGAAAAATCAAAGGTGTCAGCTCCTGCAATCTTTGCTTCAAATACTATATCAGAGAGTTTTTCACCAAATTCTCTTATTGAATTCTCTATTGAACTCTTAAGTACATTGATGTCTCGACCGAATTCCTTCTTTGCCTCAACGTCCATGTCTTTAAGATTCTTCATTGCATCGGTAATCAGACCCTTTTTGCCAAGAAAACCTACTCTGAGCTGTTCAAGCTCTTCGCTGCTCTTTACATTCTTAAGCGCACTTTCAAAATCCTGCTTAAGCTTTGAAATGACCTCAGTCATAATAATTCCCCTTTCATCATGTGTATTTACACATTATATCAAAATATCATGATATATTAATGGTTAAAAAATGTCAATAATGACACATGCACGTAACGAAGTAACATGTGAAAACGTTTTTCGTGAAATCAGTCTTTTTTTAAAATCAATAAAAATTGTTCCAAAAATTAATTTTCAGTTAATATTAGTGTTATATATATTTTATGTCAGATATGACAATGTTTATAAAACCCCAAACCCCAAATCGCAGGCTTTTTTTCTCCTATTTACTCCACACATAATATTACAGTCTGCAAAAAAATGACACCCGATTGTTCGGATGTCTTTTTTTTGTCCTTTATTTTATGTCCGGTATTCTATTACTTCAAGAATCGCAACATCATAATACTGTAATAAGAATACAAATATGATAATGCTATTTTAAGAAGCCCGATATAATAAGCTGCTCGGCCTCTGCTTCAGTTAGTCCTAAAGTCATGAGCTTAATAAGCTGCTCTCCTGCTATCTTACCGATTGCAGCCTCATGAATCAGTGACGCCTCTACATTGTTTGCTATAATCTGCGGAATGGCACTGACAGAGGCATTGTCCATGATGATGGCATCGCACTCTGAATGACCTGCACACTTGTTGTTTCCGTTAATGTCTGACTTAAAAATCTGATGTGAATCATCACATGCAACGCTTCTTGAGATAACATTTGCACTTGAACCCACTCCGTCCAGATCAACCTTAAAGTTAGTCTCGGCAAGCTGACGTCCGTGTGTCATAATCTTCTCTTTTACTACTATCTGTGCTCCGTCGGCAAGCTTAGCCTCAGTAACTCGTACCGTAGAGTCGACGCCCTTAATCTGAACAGTTTCCATCTCAAGATAACCGTTATCCTCAATGAAAACAACAGTCTTGGGGTTCATAACTATTTCACCTGTACCTTCACCTTTGCCGTAGTGCTTTTCAACGTACTTGACCTTAGAATTCTTCCCGACGTAAAATGTGTGAATTCCGTCATGCTTTGAAAGCTTGTCACCGCTGTTATGAATGCCGCAGCCTGCAATGATGGTAATGTCACAGTTTTCACCAATATGAAAATCGTTGAAAACACTTTCCTCAAGTCCCGATTGACTTAAGATAACAGGAATATGCATTGCTTCATGTACAGTATTGGGCTTTACGAAAATGTCAATCCCCTGCTTATCAGTTTTTGTAATTATATCTATATTTTCAGTCGTATTTCGTCCGCCAAGTTCACCGTTTATTCTGATATTGTAAGCTCCGGTCGGAATCTCATGAAAACCGGCAACCTCATCAAGTAGATTTTTCTGTATCTGGTCCATGTTTCCTCCTAATTATTCAGATATCTGCATTCGGAATGAGTTCCGTAGATACCGGGAAGAACCTCATCTTTGGGGCCCTTCTTTGTAATCTCACCGCCACTCAGCATTATGAGCTCATCGGCAATCTCAATGATTCTTTCCTGATGAGAAATGATAGCGATTGTTCCGTGAAGCTCTTCCTTAAGCTGTTGAAAAATCGTGATAAGATTCTTGAAGCTCCAAAGATCGATGCCTGCTTCAGGCTCATCGAAGACAGTCAGCTTTGTCTTTCTTGCAAGTGTGACAGCAATCTCGATTCTCTTTAGCTCACCGCCGGAAAGACTTGCATTTACCTCGCGGTTAATATAATCCCTTGCACATAGACCGACATGTGCAAGATATTCGCAGGCGGCACTTACTCCAATATCACCGGCTGCCAGCTTGATAAGGTCCATTACGGTAATGCCTTTAAACTTGACAGGCTGCTGAAAAGCAAAGCTAATGCCCATCCTGGCACGATCAGTTATGGAAACATCGGTGATGTCCTCTCCTTCATAAAAAATACGGCCCGAGGTAGGAGAAATTATACCTGCAATCATCTTCGCAAGTGTTGATTTCCCGCTGCCATTTGGACCGGTAATAACATAAAATTTATCATCCTCAAGAGTGAGGCTGATGTTATTCAATATGCGCTTTTCGCCATTGTCATTCTTGACATCATAGCATATATTCTTAAGCTCAAGCATAGTATTACCTCCGAATGCGATAATACTATTATAAGTTAATTAAATACCTTGTCAATGATGTCAATACATTCATTAAGCCATGTGACTGCCATCTGATAATCACGCTCGTTGATAGAATCTTTTGAATAGGAAATGTAACGTCTCAGCTTACTCAGAGTATCATTATCGAGAACAGATGAATTTTCTGACGATTCCTGTTTCGGTTCCTCTGCCGCAAAGCCCTCCGGGAATGCCTCAAGTATCTCCTCTATCAGTGCGTCGAACATGCTTAAGAATCCCGGAGTCTGCTGCAATATATTATTTAAGCACACCGTCTTGCTAACATCACAGGGTAATACCCCTGTGTACATCTTACCGTTTATTTCAAGGAACTTGGCTATCGAAGAATGGCCTGTTGCTCCGATAAGCATCAGATCGCCCTTAATTCCATGAACAAATACGGTAAAATCGGAATAGTTTTTGTTATCAAAAGCATCGGCAAGATTTGATCTCTTTTCCGGAGCATTTTTAATAAAAGTCTTTAATACATCAATAAAATAGTCAGGATCGCCTCCGATATTCTCAAGAGCATAGTCAATATTAAACGAAGGAAGCTTTTCCTTAAGCTCTTTTACTTTTTCCAAAACGGCATCTTTGTTGTCTGAAGCACCTGCAAATGACATTTTAGCAGAATCAGCTTCAAATGAATTTATTCCACCGTAGAAATTGAGACATCTTGAAATATCTTTTCTTGAAATCGGTTTCGTAATAATCTCGTTTATACCGCATGACTTTGAAAGCTTCTTATCACTTTCAGTGACATCTGCCGTGACGCATATAAAAGGAAGAGTCGCGTAATACTCTTTATCATGAAATCCGTCGGTTGGCTGCTCGCGTACTATTCCGGCAACATCAAAGCCCGAAAGATCCGGCATCATTTTATCAGTAAAAACAATACAATACGTTCTGCTCTTGATCATTTCAATCGCATCAGTACCGGATGATGCTACATCACATTCAAATCCGAGGTCATTAATAATGTCACTTATCAAAAAAGTATTTGTTTCACTGTCATCTACTACAAGAATTCTATTACTCATTTTTCCTCCGAAAGTACAAGCAACTATTCAAAAGTCAAAAGAATCATACGAAAATGTTACACTATAAGTTTGTAATCATAAACTATCACGAAGTATTATTTTTGTCAATAAGAACTGACTATTTATTACTGTGCGTACATGTAATGCGGTGCGCTAATGTATGACTTTCTGTTTCGTGAAATAAATAAGGGTATATAGGACAGTCGGACATGTATACAGGCTGTCGCTATTGTATTTTCTTTTGTTTCTAATATAATTAATCCATAGCATGAATTTAGGAGATATTCTTTATGAAGCAGAAATTTGACATTGAAGGCATGATGTGTTCCGCATGTGCACAATCAGTTGAGAAGGCAGTAAAAAGTCTTGATGGATGCAAGACTGCCGAGGTTAATCTTCTGAACAATCTTCTTACCATTGTTTACGATGAAAATGTTCTTAATGAAAAGAAAATAATCGAAGCTGTTGAAAATGCCGGATTTTTAGCCGCCTTGAAGGAGGAAACGCAGCTGCCGCTAAATGAGGCTCTTGATAAATCATTAGAAAGAAGAACCGAAGAAGAGAACGAAATCCTTCGCCAAATCAGGCTCTCTCTGATTTTCCTTGTTCCGCTTCTTTACATTTCTCTCTTTCATGCTCTTGGCGCGCCGCTTCCCAAAATGCTTGATGAAAGAACGAATCCTATCGGCTACATCGGGCTCCAGGTCGTTTTATGTCTTCCGATTCTGCTGATTAACAGAAAGTTTTACATTAACGGAATTAAATCGCTTATAAAGCTCCATCCGAACATGGACACGCTTATTGCAATCGGTTCGGCCACTGCCTTCATCTACAGCATTATTTCCGCAATTCATCCTTTGAAAATGTTTCTTGAAGGTTTCTATCTCGATGCGGCAATTGACTGTTCAAGCATATATTTCGACTCTGCGGGAATGATAGTTACGATGATTTCTATCGGAAAGTATCTTGAAGCAAAGGCCAAAGGAAGAACAACTACAGCCGTAGAATCGCTTGTCAGACTGGCTCCCGATAAGTCAAGAGTATTAAGAAACGGTAAAGAGACAGTTATCAGTTCAAAAGACATTGAAGTCGGTGACACGGTAATCATTAAGGCAGGTGACAGAATTCCCGTCGACGGTGTACTTCTTGAAGGCTGGGGCTGCCTTGATGAATCTGCTATTACAGGCGAAAGCATTCCTGTAGATAAAAAGCCCGGCGACCTGATTATTTCAGCAACGGTAAACACTGACGGATACTTTTCTTTCAAGGCTTCAAAGGTCGGTGAGGATACAACACTTGCAAAGATTATTGCTTTAGTCGAAGAAGCATCGGGTTCAAAGGCACCGATCAGCAGGCTTGCCGATAAGGTTAGCGGTGTTTTCGTTCCGACCGTTATCGGACTTGCTGTTGCAGTTTGCATTAGCTGGATTATTTCAGGTAATCCCGTATCACTCGGAATCAGCTACGGCATCTGCGTTCTCGTAATCTCATGTCCTTGTGCTCTCGGACTTGCGACACCCACTGCCATTATGGTAAGCACAGGGGTTGCCGCAAAGAACCACATATTATTTAAGAGCGCGGAAATCATTGAAAGACTTAGCTATATAAACTGCGCTGTTTTTGATAAAACAGGAACCGTTACTACAGGAGAACCTAATGTCTCAAAGCTTATCATCTATACCTCGAACGGAGCCATAGACTTTGATTCCGATTCTTATTTTGACGCGGACTTATGTCGTTCTGCTGTTTCGATTGCTGCATCCATTGAGAGTAAATCGTCTCATCCGTTTGCAAAGGCCATTGCAAGGTACTCTGATAAGAATCGCGTCATGGCGGCAAAATCTGATTCCTTTAACACCTTCGAAGGACTTGGTATTTCAGCAAAAGTTGACGGTATTACTTACTACTGCGGAAACAGAATGCTGGCTGAAAAGATTCTGAAGGACAGATTCAGGGATGAAGACAAGTATTCCGAAGAAAGCCGTTCCTGTATATACCTCTTTAACGAGATGCTTCTTATTGCGAAATTCATCCTCAAGGATACAATAAAGCCTGAAGCTCCCAAGGCAATTAAGAGAATGAAAGAGCTCGGCATTCAGACGTCTATGTTTACGGGCGATAAGGAAAGCACTGCAAACGAAGTCGCTTCAATTTGCGCAATAGATAATGTCTATGCCGAAATGCTTCCTGCAGGCAAGGAAAAGCTTCTTAGAAGCCTCAAAAAGTCAGAAGGCAAAAAGGAGAACGTCATTGCAATGATCGGTGACGGTATCAACGACTCTCCCGCTCTCACTGCAGCCGACATCGGGATTGCCATCGGAACCGGGACCGACATCGCAATTGAAGCCGCAGATGTCGTTCTCATGAGAAGCAATCTTCTTGATGCTGTTAATGCAATCAGGCTTAGCAAATGCACAATCGGCAAAATAAGAGGCGGACTTTTCTGGGCACTGTTTTACAACTGCATCTGTATTCCTCTTGCAGCCGGTGCTTTCTATCCGATGTTTGGCATTAAGCTCAATCCGATGATTGGTGCCGCCTGCATGTCTCTCAGTTCCATCTGCGTGGTACTTAACGCACTATCAATAAAACGCTTTAAGAGCGAGTAAACCTGATAGAAAAATGATGCTGACTATCTACAACCTTGAAGCAATACTCTTAATGAAATCTAATGTATTTACCTTTTTAACATCAGTAAGAGTTGTAATAGCTGCAAGGTCTCCTGTCATGATTCCGCTTTCGATTGTATCGAGGCAGGCCTTTTCGAGCCTGTCAGCAAAAGCGCAAAGATCGGGCAGATTATCAAGCTGACCGCGTTTTTTAAGTGCTCCTGTCCATGCAAATATAGTTGCAACAGAATTCGTTGAAGTCTCTTCGCCCTTAAGGTGCTTGTAGTAGTGACGCTGCACTGTACCGTGAGCAGCTTCATATTCGAAGTTACCGTCAGGGGAAACGAGAACACTTGTCATCATCGCAAGAGATCCGAATGCAGTTGCAAGAAGATCGCTCATTACATCCCCGTCGTAATTCTTGCATGCCCAGATGTACCCGCCTTCGCTTCTGATAACACGTGCAACAACGTCATCAATCAAAGTGTAGAAGTACTCTATGCCAAGTTCATCGAACTTTGCCTTATACTCCTTTTCAAATATCCCGACAAAAATATCCTTGAAACGATGGTCATATGTTTTAGAAATTGTATCCTTTGTTGCAAACCAGACAGACTGCTTTGTGTCAAGAGCATAGTTGAAGCAGCTCCTTGCAAAGCTCTCAATTGATTTGTCGAGGTTATGCATACCCTGGATGATTCCCGGGCCGTCGAACTGATGAATGAGCTGTCTTGTTTCGTTACCGTTTTCATCGGTAAACACGATTTCAGCCCTTCCTTTTCCCTGCACCCTTATTTCTGAATTCTTATAAACATCGCCGTAAGCATGTCTTGCAATTGTAATCGGTTTGTTCCACTGTTTTACGTAGGGTTCGATACCCTTGACAAAGATCGGAGCACGAAAAACAGTTCCGTCAAGGATGGCACGAAGTGTTCCGTTGGGGCTCTTCCACATCTCCTTCAAATTGTACTCTTCGACTCTCTGCGCATTCGGAGTGATGGTGGCACACTTAACGCCGACACCGTACTTCTTGATTGCATTTGCCGCATCCACGGTAATCTGGTCATTCGTCTCATCTCTCTTCTTAAGTCCGAGATCGTAATACTCTGTCTTAAGATCGATGTACGGATTTAGAAGTTCATCCTTAATCATCTGCCAGATAATTCTGGTCATTTCATCTCCGTCCATCTCGACAATCGGGGTAATCATCTGAATTTTGCTCATTTTCACATGTATAATCCAATCATCCTGACCGGTAATTGGATCTTTTCCTTTCTTTTTGATTCTCTCAACTGAAACTGTAATTATTCACGATAGTAATTAATCAGGCAGCCTGCTGTAATAATCTTTCTCTCGTCTTGCGTAAGCGGTGACATCTTCAATTCGATTTCCTTTGTACAGCCTTTGCTGATTACAATTGCCCTAAATGAATCGTCACCTGAAAGAACCTTCTTTCTGACATCAGGAATAAAAATGTAATCGCCAAAATCGAATCCCGGCTCGCCATCGACAAGGAAAGGCAGCATTCCCCAGTTAATAAGGTTGCTCCTGTAACGTTTTGTAGCGTACTCGCCGGCAACATTTGCCCACGCACCGAGTACCTTCTGACACGAAGCAGCCTGCTCACGCGCCGAACCGTCGCCGGGCTTCTTAGCGTAAATCGTACTTCCTATTGCTGTATTTTTTTCATCGGCCTGAGGATACACGCTCTTAAGAATATTAAAAGCATCGATGAATTCCGAAGAAATTTCACAGCTTTCTCCGGTCTTTCTGCAGGCTTCAAGCGCACGAACCTTCTTTGCTTCCGAAACATATGCCGGTACACGTCTTGAAAGAGTATACTCTGCAAGTCCTAAGGGATTGCTTCTGAATGAGGAAGTCTCACCCGAAGGAATCAGTTCATCAGTCGTAGTAACAGGATCGTTTATGCGAGCAACGCACTTTAGCATGATATCATCTGTAAGAGCCGTCATTGAAGGCCAGTCCTTGATGTTCGGACCGAACTGTATGGGCTCGTCCGGTTCGGAATGACCTATACAGTCAAGAACTCTTGCATCGTAGATAGTTTTGTCAAAGAAGTACTTCGGCTTCTTAAATGAGATGCCCACAAGCTCGTCCGCTCCTGTCAGGAAGCCCTTGTTGGCTGCCGTAGCAGCAATTGATTTTGCATCCATCAAAGCTACAGATGCAATCTGGCCGTTCTGTACCTTAGAGCCTTCCCTGTTCGGGAAGTTTCTTGTTGAATGACGGATAGAAAATGCGTTATTTGAAGGTGTATCTCCTGCACCAAAGCAAGGTCCGCAAAATGCTGTTTTAAGAACAGCACCCGCACTCATCAGCTTAGCAGCCGCACCATTCTTAATAAGTTCCATATAGACGGGCATTGAAGCGGGATAAACGCTGAGCGTAAATTTGCCGTTCCCAATACTTGCCCCGTCCAGAATATCTGCCGCATCACAGATATTTTCAAAGCCGCCGCCTGCGCAGCCTGCAATGATTCCCTGCTCAACGTAGAGATTACCGTTAATAATTTTGTCTGTAAGTGTAAAGCCGCAATTTTCGCCGAAGGAAACTTTCGCACGTTCTTCGCACTCATGAAGATAATCGGAAAGATCAGCCTTAACATCTGAAATCGGGTAAGCTTTGCTCGGATGGAAAGGCATTGCAATCATGGGTACTATTTTCGAAAGATCAAGTCTTATAGCACGGTCGTAATATGTGACTTCACCGGGGTTGAGCTCTTTATATTCCCCTGATCTGAAATGAATATCAAGGAACTCCTTCGTCTTTTCATCTGTCGCCCAGATTGATGACAGACATGTTGTCTCGGTAGTCATGACATCGACACCAATCCGAAAATCCATTGAAAGATTATTTATGCCGGGGCCGACAAACTCAATAACGCGATTCTTTACGAACGCGTTATCAAAGGTAGCACCTACAAGAGCAAGTGCAACATCGTGAGGTCCGACAGCCGGTGAAGGCGTTCCTTCAAGATAACAAAGAACAACTTCGGGACAGTCTACATCGTAGGTACGCTTAAGGAGCTGTTTTGCGAGTTCTCCACCGCCCTCTCCGATAGCAATTGTTCCGAGTGCACCGTATCGTGTGTGACTGTCTGATCCGAGAATCATCTTACCACATCCTGCGAGCTTTTCTCTCGCAAACTGATGGATGACTGCCTGATGAGGGGGAACATACATTCCGCCGAATTTCTTCGCACATGTAAGTCCGAACATGTGATCATCTTCATTTATCGTACCGCCGACAGCACAAAGCGAATTGTGGCAGTTAGTAAGAACATAGGGAATAGGGAACTCAGTCAGTCCGCTAGCACGTGCAGTCTGAATAATTCCGACAAAAGTAATGTCATGACTGATCATGGCATCGAATTTAATCTTCAGCTTTTTCGGGTCGGAAGACGTGTTATGTGCCTGCAAAATCTGATAGGCTATTGTGTTTTTAGACGCCTCTTCCTTTGAAATACCGGTTTTTGTATCCGAAGCCTTAACAAGTTCTCCGTTAATGAGATATACACCGTCGTTAAATAGTTCCACTTTATTTCTCCTTTATTTTTTACTGTAATTTTCCTTAATAAATCTGAAAGTCTCGTCCTCACCCTTTTCGGCAAGCATTACAAGAAGCTCTCTTAATTTCTCTTCAGTCGAAGGATGGATGAATCGAGCCTTTACCCTGGCCGAAAAGTAAGAAAGCGGCGTTTGGTCCGTATAGGAATCAGCAAGATAAATCTTGCTTGCCGCTACTCTGTCGCAAAACATCTCAGCAATATAGCGATCAGGCATTTCGCAGGGTTCAAACATCTTTGTATTGATGTTGTAATCGCACCAGAACTCAAAATGATGCCTGTTTCGCCCCTTGTGATGCATCCAGGCCATCGAGTATCCGATTTCTTCTCTCTCACCTTCGTTCGGACTTCGCTTTCCGGTATAGTACTTTACACCGGGAATGAACTCCGTCGGCGAATACTTTGAAAGGTCGTGAAAGAGTCCCTGAAATCCGATACCTGCTTTAAAACAATGCTTTATTACAAGGTGTCTGTGTTTTGTGATTGTTCTGAAATGACCTATCAGCTTATTCATGGTACCCCCCCACTAATCTAACCAAGTATATAATAATCTTTTTTGCACTTCAACTGTTTAGTGAAAAAAAGTGTTTTATCTGTCCGTTTTAACAAGATATGTTCCCTCATATGCGTATACGAGCGTACCAAGCTGCAAAATGTTGTAGTCATTAACAGCAACGTAGCGTTCTCTCTCGTAATCACCGACGTATACATAATCTACATCATACTTTTCAACAAATTCTTTACATTCTTCCAAAGAATAAGTCATATAAAAAGCATTTACATCATTTACTCTTTCAGAAATATCTTTTGGATACTTCAAAGAATAGTCTGACCTCCAAAGCCATTCATGAGTAGTCCATCCTATTACTGTTTCGCACCCGGTCATGGCACTTATTCTGCCTCCCTCGGAATAGCTTTCGGAAGTACCCTCAAGAATTACAACCTGTCCGTCTATGTTGTTGTTTATATAATTTACTATCTCGTAATCGGACTCACTTCTGTTTTTAAGGAATTCAGTCGCGCTAAGTCCCATAAAACCTTCTCCTGATAACCAGCCGTTAAACCATTCGTTGCAGCCCCTGGGGAAATAGAAAAGGGTTGAAACCAGAAGAATTGAGCATGCAATTCGAATAATTCGAGAAATGCTCCTTTTACTTTCGTAGGACCTCAAAACAACGTAACTCATCGCAATACCAAAGATAATAAACGCCTGATAAGTAAGCTTAAACATTGTATTAGCTCTCTGGTACGATTCACCGTATATATCTCTGACAAAGATAAGCTCAGGCAACAGAACCAGTCCCATAGCACAAAGTAATAAAAGCATGATGAAGAGGTCAGGCTTACAAAGTTCTGTTAAAAATCTGAAAAAGCCCTGGTTTTTGTGTGCTTTGAAGGCATTGTCAGATGTGACTTCAAGAGAAAGACTGACAATAAAAAAGATGCTCAAGATAAAAGGAATCCCCCATAGAATCAAAAGCTGCCATATAGGACTTCTGTACGTGGTCGGACCGATTCCTGCAAACATCTTATTAAAGTTAAGAGTGAATGGAAGCGATACAATCTTTGCAACGGCGAACATTAATACGCCAAGAATCCCGGTAAAGAGAAGACCTTTTGCCCTGAACCCGACTCTAATTAGTGTTTCAAACAGAATAACAGCACCACAGACTACATAATAAATAGGAAAATCCCAGTAATTTGTCATTGAAAAGATACCCAGCAGAAAAGAAAGCATTACTGTGTGAATCCATGCGTTCTTCTCTTTTCTGCCAACCCAGGCATAAAGTATCATAATTAGAACTAAAACAAAAATAATGTTAATAAAGTGTGCATGAAGATCGCCAAGAATCAGTGAATATGACGGCATCTCATGAATTGTCTTGTCCGGCACATCCGGATAGTAACCGATAAATCTCGTCGAATTAGAAAAGCTGTAGTTTCCATTGTAGTGAAAGATACTCTCCATCTTATCTTCAATACCAAAGATTTTGCAATAGAACGGAATTACTGCTCTGTATAGCGTATAGTGCATGTTTCCTGAAAAACAGACAAGAAGGCCGGCGAAAGTACCTCCAATTCTTGAAAACACATTACTTCTTTTCATATCACTAAGAAGATTTCTCACAATCGCATAAGGAAGCACAAATGCAAAGGAGCCGAGAAGCGAAAGCATAAGGTTGTATCCTGCATTCACATCTGTGCCTGAGAGTTTAAGAAGAAATGCGGTAAAATAATGTCCGAAATAATAGTAATTGATGCCTGAGCCTGAAAACCAGATGTCATTGACCGGAAGCACATCAGCTCTCATAAATGCTGCAACGAAACCAAAATCCATATATTTTTCCGTCGAATTTAAACCTGGCCTGTAGCAGCGAAGATACGTAAAGAACAAAAACAAAATTAGAAAGACGGCTTCAAGAGCTAATGCTCTTAATATCTCAATCTTCGAAGGAAGAAGTTCGCGGTGCCAATAAAGGAGCACAATCCAGCAGACAACGCCAAAGATCAGTGTCGCAAAAAGGCATGAAAGAAAGGAAAAGCGAAATCCGAATACTGTTGAAAGAAACCAGACAAAATAAGAGGGTATCAAAGCACCGAGAATTTTCGATGCCTGAAACCCTTTATCGCGATAATTGCTGAAAATGAACAAAGAAAGCGGATATGCCATCACTCCGCAAAGCGTAATTGTCAAATAAAAACAGATTGCGAAAGCCATTACATATCCTCTATTCTAGAATAGATCATCCTTTGTAATAAGTGAAAGGTTATTAAGATCGTAAGTGTTTCTTGACACAAGTCTGTTTGCCTGGTTTATAAGCATCTTTTCGAACATGTTCCTGATGCCTCTCGCGTTGCCAAATTCCTTTCGTTCAAGGTCCGTCATGGTCTCGAGATGCTCTCTTACAAGCGCCTTTGCATCATCATCAATCCTGAAACCGCTCTTCTTCGACATACATTCGAGAATGTCCATGAGCTCATCATCAGAATAATCGGGAAAATCAATAAACTTGTTGAATCTTGACTTGAGACCTGTGTTTGCTTTCAGAAAACGCTGCATTTCTTTAGTGTAGCCTGCAACAATTACCACAAGATCCTTTCTGTGATCCTCCATTATTTTAACCAGCATATCAATGGCTTCGTCACCAAAATCATTTCCTCCGGACTGTGCCGAAAGGGAATATGCCTCATCAATAAAAAGCACGCCGCCGTATGCCTTTTCGCAGGCCTCACGTGTCTTGATTGCAGTTTGGCCGACATAGCCCGCTACAAGACCTGATCTGTCTGTTTCAATCAGCTGACCCTTTGAAAGTACGCCAAGCTCCTTGTAAATGCCTGCTACAAGCCTTGCAACAGTTGTCTTTCCTGTTCCTGCGCTTCCGGTAAATACCATGTGATATGACATTTCGAGTTCAGGGAGGCCTGCCTTCTCTCGAAGCTTTCTTATTTTAATAAGATTAACGAGTGAATTAATCTCGTTCTTGACGTCTTCAAGACCTACGAGAGTATTCAGTTCACCCATAAGCCTGTCAAGCTCTGCTGTCTTTTTAATCTCTTCTATCTCTTCTATGATCTTTTCGTCATGAACTTCAGTTACTTCCGTTAAAGCTGTATCAACCTTTGAACAAGGTTCGTCGTGCTGATTATCATCATATGAAGAATCTGAAGTAACTGAAGCATCTGATGCTGCCGAAGCATCGGCAATTACGGAGGCTTCATTTACAATTTCCTTCGGTACTTTCTTTGGAACAGAATCTGAAATCTGTAGAAAATCATTCTTGTACTTTTCAAAATCCTCTCCCGCCTGAAGAATGTATCTGCTGCTGTTTTCAAGCTCTGAATTGCAAAGCTTCATAAAGATGTAGCGTTGTGAAATAATTGATGAATATCTTTCGGCATTGTACATAAACATCTCGACATTGCCGAAAAACTCCTTAATAAAGCTCGTAACCTTTGCTGTCTGAACAGAGCTCAAAAAGGCCATGGCAAGCTGAATGTTTAAGAGTGCATCAAAGAAAAGTCCGAGCATTCCGGACTTTTTGTCACTGTCACGAAGACCGCAGACCTGGAAAAGGATGGGTGGTGACTTAAAGATTCTAAGCGAAGCATCAAGCACTCTGCTGTCAAGCTCACAAGAAGTAATCTCAAAGACATTGTTCACCGGCAGATTTGCAATAAACGAAGCCTCCTCATCGCTCATGTGCTCACAGTAGATGCTGAGCTGAATCAGAACCGACTGAATGTAGGAATCGAGAATCTCATAGATACTCTTATGAAGAACGGACTCCGGGCCTTCCCAATAGCCTTCTGCTTCAAGAATACTGCAGTAATGCCGAAGAACGTCATAATTGTCCGCTGCAATCTTATTAAGTTGTGAGGGTGTATATGTGTTCTGCACTGAAATTTCCTCCCGCAACAACTTCTTTTATATCACAAAATTCGTCCTCGGTCAAATCATTGACGGCATCATTTGCCATTTGTAACACATTTGCGTCGGCAAAAATATCGGCCAGCTTAAATTCGATTTCTCCACTCTGTCTTACTCCGAGAATATCCCCTGGTCCACGAAGCCTTAAGTCCTCACCGGCTATCTTGAAACCATCATTTGTTGATGAGATAATCTTCAGCCTGTCATTGTTAGATGCATTGCTGACCCCTGAAAGAAAAATGCAGTACGACTGCGCAGAACCTCTTCCGACACGTCCACGAAGCTGGTGAAGCTGGGCAAGTCCGAATCTTTCGGAGTTCTCTATCATCATCACGGTAGCATTGGTGACATCGACACCGACCTCTACTACAGTAGTAGAAACAAGGATATCAATTTCACCATTCTTAAATTCCTGCATGATTTCATCTTTTTCTTTGGGTTTCATTTTGCCGTGAAGACATTCAATTCTTGCTCGATCACCAACGACTTCCCTGAAACGTTCGGTGTATATCTTAACGCTGTTAAGACCGGGTATATCGGGATTCTCATCAACCATCGGGCAGATAATGTAGCCCTGATGGCCCTTTGAAATTTCCGCCAGCATAAAAGCTGCCGCTTTTCCGCGTTCTGATGACTGCAAAACACAATTCTTAATCGGAAGTCTTGCAGCAGGCATTTCATCAATCACACTGATGTCCATATCCCCGTAAAGAACTATTGCAAGTGTCCTCGGAATAGGTGTTGCACTCATAACGAGCATGTGAGGTGAACATCCCTTGCTGCTTAGCATTTCACGCTGCCTTACACCAAATCTGTGCTGCTCATCAGTAATGACGAGAGCCGGATTGCAAAAACAAGTGCGTTCTGAGAAGAGCGCGTGCGTTCCGATTACAATCGATGCCTCACCTGATGATGCAAGCTTATCCGCCTCTCTTCTCTCTTTTGCACTCATCGATCCGCAAACCAGAACGCATTTGATGTCAAGAGGTTCAACCATTTTTGTTACATTTTCAAAGTGCTGTCTTGCAAGGACCTCGGTAGGTGCCATCATTACGCCCTGATAACCTGAAAGAGCGACATTAATAAGTGCACAGACTGCAACAACCGTCTTTCCGGAACCGACATCACCCTGAACGAGTCTGTTCATAACAAAATCACTCTTCATTTCACTGTTAATGACATCGATTGCACGTTTTTGTGCTCCGGTAAGCTCATAGGGAAGAGATTTAATAAATAATTCAACCTGATTTTCTGAATCTATCTTAAATGTATTTCTGATTCTCTGCCTTTCATCTCTTGCTGCCCTGATCATTACGGCAAAATCAAAGAATTCATTGAAAACTATTCTCTTTCTGGCATTAAGTAAAGAGACGTAGTCCTTCGGAAAGTGAATTGTCTTCACGGCATCCCTGAAGCTTATCAACTCGTTACTTCTTAGAATTCTCTTTGGAATATACTCGTCCTCTGCGAAACCGTCAATAGCCCTGCCGCATGCCTTGATAACAGCATTATTTGTCAGGCCTTTTGTAAGCGCATACTTTGGCTGAAGAACTCCGATAAGCTTTCTGTACTCATCTGTTGTAAAAATTTTAGGCTGTTCCATTCGAAGTCTGTTGCCGTTTTTTGTTACTCTTCCGAGGTAGACCATGTGAATGCCGGGCTTTATCGCTTTTTTCAGAAATGGCGAATTAAACCAGATTAGCTCACACTCTCCTGTCCCATCCGTTGCTTTACATGAAAGTGTCGAGATACCCTTACCTCTTCTTAAAAGCGGTGTTGAAACGCATGCAGCTTCAATCGCCTGTCTGCTTTCGGGAACCATGTCTCTTACAGCAACCGGGATATCAAAAATATCATATCCGTTCGGATAATGCGACAAAAGCTGCCCCACTGTTTCTATTCCAAGCTTTTCGAAAAGTGCGGCAGTTTTATCTCCGATTCCCTTTATCTGTTTTATGGATTCATCATTTTTCATAATCGATTTTTTAATCATTTATATTGATTCATAACTTTGCAGATTAATCATTTCTCATAATATAACAGTATATCATTTCTGATAATTCATCATTCTAAATATTTTTTAAAATAGTACTTGCTTTTTTGTTTCAGCTAGTGTATAGTATCATCGTTGAGCAAACAAATGGCGAATTGGTCAAGCGGTTAAGACGCCGCCCTCTCACGGCGGAAACAGGGGTTCGATTCCCCTATTCGCTATCAAGCATTCCGGCAGTTACGACTGCCGGTTTTGTTTTGTCTAAAGGTTTTAATGAACAGTAGGATAAACTGTATCCGGGTAACATGTCTGTAATAGAATAAATCCTTTTTCCTTCGAAGAACATCTCTCCCTTTTCAATAAGTGGAAGCACTGAAAAACTCTGAACTTCAAGCTTCATTCCAAGGCCAGTAAGCTTCATTATGCACTCTTTAAGTGTCCAGATTGCAAAGAAATCCTCAGGGTCTCTTTTCTTAAGCCATTCGGCTTCATCATATGTACAAACCCTTTTTGAAAGCTTAACATCTTTTACGTCAATCTGCTGAATGTCGGCACCGGTTTCGACATTGTCAACACACAGCAGCACGTAATCACCGCTGTGAGATATGCTGAACGACTTTGTTATTGTTGGATCTGAAATCTTTCCGTATTCAGAAGTAACAAGGTTGTTCTCATTTACTGACAAGATGCCGTGAAGCAAAGCTCCCGCACCGATACACCGAAGGTAATCCTCTCTGAATCTGAATCTTTTTGCTCTTTCAAGTCTTTTGGGAAAATGACGCAGACAGAAATCTTCTGTAAGTTTATCAGCTTCATTAATCGTCATAAGATAGATATCAGCCATTTTCAGTCCCTGCTTTGCAATCAATCAGAATATGAATTGTGTTTTCATTATTGCAGTAATCATATTTAATACTGCCGGCATTGTATTCAAGAATCTTTCGGGAAATCTCGTTCATCTCGGAAACTGCACTAAGTTTTTCACCGCAGCATTTAATTGTAATCTGTTATACCTGAATTGTCAGTTGAAAGCAGCCTTGATACACTCGTCAATTGCCTTTTGCCCTGCTTTTACAAAGCCCTGTATCATTTCAGATTTGCCTCCGAATTTTGCATTAAGTTTATCTTTCATCAGCAATCCGTATGTTCGAGAATCATCGAAGGCTGATGACAGAATAAAAGAGTAACCATTTTCATCGTTTCCGGTAAATACAGCACTGCAGCATTTCTGTTCTTCGGTCATTTTGTTGACAAGCCTACGAACACTGTTTGTTTCTGCTTCATCAATAAATACCGTGTGAACCGGTGCTTCGACCTTCATTTCCTTTTCAAAAATCAGATCGAGATAGGCGTTGTTTCTGTCGGCATATTCTCTTTTTAGTTGATCTCTGCTGTTATAAAGACCTTTCACAGCTTCACCGGTCTCAGTTGGCTTAGCTGAAAGAAGGACGCTGATTTCGTTATTGTTTGACTGAAGCAGATTAAAATACTCAAGCGCCCGAAAACCGCAAAGTATTGTTACTCTGGTACCTCCCCTGAAATTCATGTGAGAAAGAATCTTAATCTGCCCGATCTCACCTGTGAGCACAACATGCGGTGCACAGCATGCACAGATGTCAATTCCCGGAATCTCCACAATCCTGACGGTGCCTTTTAATTCTTTTTTGCTTCTGTACTCAAGGGCATCAAGCTCCTCTTTCGTCGGGTAGGTTATTGAAAAAGCAAGATTCTGCCAGACTGCCTTGTTTGCACGAAGCTCAACTTCCGCTATTTCTTCGTCTGTGAACACTCTGTTAAAGTCAAGTGTTGTTACTTCTTCACCAAGGTTGAAACCGACATTGTCTGCACCGAACAGCTTGTGAACAATGCCTGATACTATATGCTCACCCGAGTGCTGCTGCATAAAGTCAAATCTTCTCTCAAAATCGATTTTTCCTGCAACTTTCGCTCCGGGTTCAAACTGCCTGTCACAGATATGAGATACAATGCCGTCCTTTATTACCACCTCTTTTACATTTGAATATGAATCAGCAGTAATGCCGGCTGATTTTTCAATGAGGATTCCAAAGTCTGGCTCCTGACCGCCTCCTCTTGGGAAAAATGCCGTCTTATCAAGGACGACCTCGTATCCTTTCTTTCCTTCAACACACGAGATTACCTTTGCTTCAAATTCAGTTAGATGTGAATTGGTTTCATAAAGAAGTTCAGTCATGCATTACATCCTCCTAATCAATATACTTTAGCCGGCAGTTCCAAAATTCCGGCTTCATAAGCTCCGATACAATAGTAAAGGCTTTTATGTTCCGAAACAGTATATAGCATATTCTCACATAAGATCAAAGAGTGAAAACTGATTGCTCTCGGGTAAATCTCCAAAGAGACCGAGTCTCTCCATTGTCTCAATTACCGAGTTTGAAACCTTAGTACGGTTTTTGAAATCCTCACGTGACAGGTATTCGCCGCCTTTAGCTGCAAGCATAACAGCCTCTGCGGCATTATCTCCCATTCCTTCAATTGTATTTAATGCAGGCATAAGTCTGTTACCGACTATCTTAAAGTACTTTGAATCGGCAGTGTAAATGTCGATAGGTGCAAACTCTATCCCACGGCAATACATCTCGTTTACAAGGAGAATGTCGTCCAACTCATCCTTTTCCTTATTTGAAAGATCATTTCGCTTTTTATATGAATTGTAAATCTGAAGCAGCTTTTCGCGTCCAAAGCACATCTTCTCATAGTTGAATGCCTTTGCTCGTATGCTGAAGTACGATGCGTAGTAAGCAAGCGGATAATAGACCTTAAAATAAGCGACTCTGAAGGCCATCATTACATATGCTGCCGCGTGAGCCTTCGGGAACATGTACTCAATCATATTGCACGACCAGATGTACCACTCGGGAACATTGTTAGCGCGCATCAGCTCTTCAAATTCGGGAGTGAGCTTTTTGCCTTTTCTTACAGCCTCCATTATTTTAAAGGACTTGCCGCTTTCAATACCCATGCTGATAAGATATGTCATGATGTCATCTCTCGTGCAGATTGCATTTTCAAGCGTTACAGTTCCGTTTGCGATAAGTACCTGTGTATTGTTAGCCCAGACGTTTGTTCCGTGCGAAAGGCCGGAAATTCTGATCATGTCTGAAAAGCACTTGGGTTTTGTGTCAACAAGCATCTGAATAACGAATTTTGTTCCAAGCTCCGGAAGACCGAGACTTCCGAGAGGACAGCCGAGAAGATCCTCGCTCGAAACTCCGAGAGCACTTGTATCTTCAAAAAGTGAGATTACATTTTTATCGTCAAAAGGTATCGTCTTTGCATCAAGCCCTGTAAGATCCTCAAGACATCTAATCATTGTAGGATCATCATGACCGAGAATATCAAGCTTCAAAAGGTTGTGATCAATTGAATGATAATCAAAGTGCGTCGTAATCGTTTTTGATGTGATATCGTTTGCAGGTCTGTTTACAGGTGTAAAGGTGTTAATGTCCTCACCAACCGGAAGAACTATGATTCCTCCCGGGTGCTGGCCGGTGGTCCTTCTTACGCCAACCATTCCAAGCGAGATTCGCTCCACTTCATCAGGTCTTTGTGCTAGATCGTGCTCTTCGTTGTACTTAAGTACGTAACCGTAGGCAGTCTTATCGGCGACTGTGCCGACTGTACCTGCCCGAAACGTCTGACCCTTTCCGAAAATAACCTCTGTGTAATCATGGGCCTTTGACTGGTATTCAGCAGAGAAATTGAGGTCAATATCAGGCTCCTTATCGCCGTTGAAACCAAGAAACGTTTCAAAAGGAATGTTGTGCCCGTCCTTACTGAGGTTTTCGCCGCAGACAGGACACTTTTTATCAGGCATATCAAAGCCTGATTTAGATGCGTACTCTTTGCAGATATCTGAATCAAACTCGGAATAATGACACTTCTTGCAATAGTAATGTGACGGCAGAGGATTTACCTCCGTAATTCCTGCCATAGTTGCGACAAAGGACGAACCGACTGATCCTCGCGAACCAACAAGATAGCCGTCCTCAACGCTCTTCCACACAAGCTTCTGCGCTATGATGTACATAACGGCATAGCCATTCTTAATAATGGCATTAAGCTCCTTTTCAAGACGGTTCTTTACGATGTCGGGAAGCTCCTCGCCGTACATCGAATGTGCTTTTCTGTAACAGATCTGCGTCAGTGTTTTGTCCGAATCTTCAATGACAGGAGGACATTTATCGGGACGGACGGGTGAAATCTTGTCAATCATGTCCGAAATCAGATTTGTGTTTGTAACAACTACCTCGTATGCCTTGTCGCTTCCAAGGTATGCAAATTCGTCAAGCATCTCCTCTGTTGTTCTGAAATAGAGAGGTGCCTGCCTGTCAGCATCCTTAAAGCCTTTGGAATACATAATTATTCTTCTGTAAACTTCATCCTCGGGGTTAAGGAAATGAACGTCGCAGGTTGCAACAACAAGCTTGCCGTTCTTTTCACCAAGTTCACATATTTTTCTGTTGTGGTTCTGAATGTCTCTGATGCTTTCAACATCCGGGTAATCCTCATCATCGATCATGAAAGCATTGTTCCCGCAGGGCTGAATCTCGTAGTAGTCGTAAAAATCGGCAATTCGTTTGATTTCCTCGTAAGGTTTTCCTCTGACAATGGCACGATAAAGTTCACCTGCTTCACAAGCCGAACCGAGAAGAAGTCCCTCGCGGCACTCCTTAAAAAGGCTCTTTGGAACTCTCGGTCTTGCACCGATACCTTTTCCGCCAAAATATTTAATATGCGATTCTGAAACAAGCCTATAGAGATTTATTCTGCCGAGAGTATTTTTTGCGAGAATTATCGCATGATAAGTAGGCATGTGACGAAGATCCTCATCACTGTACTTTCCGTCCGGTCCCTTTTCAAAGACATGACCCTTTGAATCTTCAATTCTGTCAGGCTCATCGTCAACAAGATATGCCTCCATACCGAAGATAATTTTGAAGTTCTTGAATCTCTTCTGATCCTCTTCAGAAAGTTTCTTTTTATCTATTGCATGAGCAGCCTCGGTAAATGCCATTACGACACCGTGATCCGTGATTGAAACGGCACTGTGTCCCCACTTGAAGGCAGTCTTTATGAATGTCGCAGTATCAACGACAGAATCCATTTCACTCATCATTGTATGGGCATGAAGCTCAACACGTTTCACCGGAGCTTTATCAACCCGCTTTTCCCTGAAATCAGCAATCACACTCATGCCCTTTACCGACGTAATGGCAAGAGAATGTCTGTATCTGTCAAATCCTGCAATACCCTTTATCTTAATGAAGCTGTTAGTCTTAAGCTTTCCGTTCAACTCATCGAAGCTCTCATTCTTCACGAAAATTGTGGCACCGATTGTGTCTGTAAAATCAGTGAACGAGATGTTGACAATTTTCTTATCTTCTCTGAAATCCTTAATTTCCGTCTTTACAATCATTCCCCTGATTACTATTTCATCGAGGGAATCAACGAGATCGCAGATTTTAACTGCATCTCCTTCGACATCCCTTCCGTAGAAGACGCTCGGATCGTCAGGTGTCTTTTTCTTTGCCCTGTATTTTGAGCTGTCATATGAACTGCTCTTTGAGGCAGCAGACTGCTTTGATACACCTGATGCACCCGAAGCGCTTGCCGAAGCAGATATTCCCCCCGGATCGTCTTTACTCTTACGATCCTCTGCCGCTAAAGATTTCCTTTTTACGGATCTTTCAAGTGCCTTTTCGTAGATCAGCTCCTCTGCTCTTCGCTTATCATCATTTTCTTCTGAATCGTAAAAAGTTACAGCGAAGCTGTAGTTTCTCTTAAGCCTGACATTCAGAACATTCTGAAAAAACGAAACAATTTCATCCTGCCTGAGCCTTGCAACGGCATTGTTTTCAATCGCAATCTCACAGCTGTTGTCAAAAAAGCTTATTCTTGCCTTTCTGATAAGACCTGTAATAACAGGACTCTTATCAAAGAGTTCCTCATCCATGCTGTCTCTGTAAAGTGACAGGAATTCTTCAGGACGTATGTCAGGCATATCAAAACAAGGCACTATCTCAACACTTGAGACTGTGCCGGTAGTTGAAAGCTTCTTTAAAAGAATATCCTGCAGCTTCTTTATATTTCTGTACGTAACGATTTCTGAGGACTCAACAAAAACAACCATCTCACCCGTAGCTTTACAGATGGATGCACTTGTTACGCTAAGTTTTGAGATTATATCTGAAAGCTTTCCCGCAAGATCGTTTATCCAGGGAAAAGCCGTTGAAAAAAGTATCTTGTCCATGTTGTATTCGCTTTTATTCGTTTTTATTCGCTTCTATACGCTTAAATTCGCTTTATTCCGCACTTTACGCTTTATTCCGTTCTTTTTTCTTTTACTATCTTGTCAACTTCGCTGACAAGCTCTTCAACAAGACAGTCCTCTTTAACCTTTCTCAGGATTTCACCCTTCTTAATGATGAGTCCGACGCCCTTTCCA
>JAZLIL010000199.1:0-30654 GCA_045617405.1 Lachnospiraceae bacterium
ATATGCCGACGCCATCTCAAGCGCAGTCGCGCCCTTTGACATCCCGCCGAGTGAAGCTGCCGGGAAATAGTCAAGCGTGCTGATTGACGCGAACCTCATCTTCTTCAGATAGGAAAGTCCCACTTCGGGTGTAAGTTCTTCGAAAATCTTCCAGGCAACCGTGTTCTTTGAAAGGTATATGGCAGTCTTAACGTCAATCTCACCTGCATAAGTGCGGTCCGAATTGCGCGGCCCGCCTGCGAATTTTTCGTCTACGACTGTAGTCTCAAGTGTGTACCCGCGTTCGAAAGCCGGGCCGTAGACAATCAGCGGTTTGACCGCCGAACCAGGCTGTCGGGGGCTTTGATATGCCCTGTTGAGCGTGTATCCCGGAAGTCCCTGCGCCCTGCCGCCGACGATTGCCGTCACTCGTCCTGTCTCATTGTCGATGCAGACTCCGGAACCCTGTACTTTATATACGCCCTCCTCATTGACCTCTTCAAACAGCAGCAGACCGTCATCGACCGATTTTTGAAGAAGCGACTGACGTGCAATATCAAGGGCAGTGTAGATTCTGTAGCCTTTCGTGTAGAGCTCATGTTCAATGGCGTAATAAGTATCATAGAAATGCTCCCGGTAGAGTTCCTCGTCCGAGGGCAGCGTTCCTCCCGCGCCGTCCGGCCGTTCATCGAAGCTGTAGCGAAATTCGAAGCCGCGCGCCTCCATGATGTCGCGAATTGCACAATACTTTGCAAAGGTTTCAAGATAATCGTGCTTCTCGTCAGGCGTCGCAAGATTCAGTTTAATCTCCTCGTTTCGCGCCTGCCGAAGCTCTTCGTCACTGATGACACCGCACTTAGCCATCTGGGCGAGAACGCTGTCCCGCCTCTCGAGCGTCTTCTCTGGATGCTTCAGCGGATCGAGCGCCGACGGTGAATTTGTGATTCCGCAAAGATACGCCGTTTCGGAAAGAGTAAGCTGTGATGCCGCTTTCGAGAAATATCCGAGTGCTGCGGCCTGGATTCCGTAGTAGCCGTTTGCAAAGTAGATGTTATTCATATAAAACTCAAGGATACTGTCTTTGTCAAACCTTTTTTCAAGCTGCGCCGCTATCATGATTTCGGTCAGTTTGCGCTTGAATGTTACTTCATCGCTCAGAAACATCTTTCTTGCAAGCTGCTGGGTTATTGTGCTTCCGCCCTGTGTAATCTCGCCGTTCTTTTCAATGTAGGAGCGGGCGGCACGGATGATGGCTTTCACGTCATAGCCGGGATGACTGTAGAAATTCCTGTCTTCGACAGCAAGCATGGTATTGATTGCATCCTTCGGAAGCTGTTCATATGAAAGATAGTAGACGTCCCTGTTAAGTGACAGCGACGCAAGGACGCTTCCATCGGAAGCATGAATGATGGTTGTCTTGACGGGCTGAAATGTCTCCTCGGTAACGCCCGCGACAGCCCGGACCGCTTCGCTTCGACAGGTCATGTACAAATTACCGAACTTCGCCCACAAAACAATCGCACACGTCCCGGCAATCAAAAGAACTGCGGCCAAAAACCACAGTGCCGTTCTTAATCCGACATGCTTTTTGCGATTACTTTTCGTCAAAATCCACCTCTATACTTCTGCCCCCGAAACCGGCTCATAACACAAATCACGTCCCTGAAACCGGCTTTCCAAAATTTGTGCCGCGAAATCCGGCTCTCCGGGAAAGCCTGCCGTCAAAACCATCTGCCGATAAAACCGTTTATTCTACTTAAAGATATACTTCCTGTACTTTTCAAAAACCTTTCGGAAAGCCATCCCAAGTACACCGCATGACAACACCTCACCGGCGAGAATCACGGCCGCAATGATTATAATCGGCTGATCGCTTCCGTAGGCAAATCTGATTACAAACGGAATGATGACCGCATTTGAAACGATAGGCGGCAACACACACATGTACTTCTTCTCACGAAGAAGATATGTCCCGCACGCTCCGATAAGCGTCGCAAACGTTCCGAAAATGACATCAAACACCTCAGCCCCCGAAAGAATGTTGCTCAGAAAGCAGCCTGCTGCGAGTCCCGGGATCGCTGCCGGAGTAAAAACCGGCAGGATTGTCAGCATCTCAGCGACACGAACCTGAACCATGCCGAAGCTTAAGGGCTGAAAGATCAGAACCAGCACGGCATAGATTGCGGCAATCATGGACGCATAGGCTATATTCCTTATTGTCTTAGCATTATCTGTCATTAATGAAACTCCGTTTTTGTGAACTTCTGTATATGAACAGCTTCCTTGTCATTTTGAAACCGACTTAAGCCTGACATCCCCTGTTGAAAGAACTTCCGTCATACCATCGGGATACCTTACGGTCAATCTACAGTTGTAGTCTATGTCGACGGCTACTGCACGCCTTTCGGTACCCTCCGCCAGTGAGATGACATCCACCTCACGGTTAAGGACAATCGATCTTGCCTTATACTTCTCGAAGCAGGCAGACTTTGAAGAGGAACCGGATATTTCCGAAAATTCATGTCCGGACATCTTCTCTTCGCGCGCTTGCTCTCTATCCCCACAATTCACATTCGTTGATTCATTCTTCTCTTCGCGTGCCTGCTCTCTATCCCTTAATGCTTTCTTTACCGATTCTTTGTAATACACTTCAAATCGCTTGAGAATTTCGCGGCAAAGACTGTTTCTCAGCCCTTCCTTATGCTCAGACATAAGTGCCCCCGCGGTGTTCTTAATGTCTTCAGGAAATCCGCCTTCCGGCTCGTAGCAGTTGATACCAATCCCTACTACGCAAAATTCGGTTACCGGTCTACCATCTTTATCGGTTGAGAAGGATGATTCTGTCAGAATGCCGCAAACTTTTTTTCCTCCGATGAATATATCGTTTACCCACTTTATCCCGCAGGTTCCTTCCTTAAAGCCGCACACCGACTCGATTGCCTCGCAGACCGCCACTGCTGCCGTTGTAGTCAGAAAAATAACCTCTTCACTCGAAATCGCAGGTCTCTCCAGAATGCTCATGTATATTCCCGTGTCGCCGGGAGAAAAGAAGCTTCTTCCCATTCTTCCCCGTCCGGCGCTCTGCTTCCCTGCCACAACAACCGTTCCCTCGGGTGCACCGTTTCTCGCAAACTCCTTTGCGACCGTGTTTGTCGATCCGGTTTCCTTAAGCACAGTTGTCCTATACGAGCCATAATCGATCTGCCACCCCTCAAGAATGTCTTTCATATACTTCGTCCTTTCGTTTTGCCCGTTTCCCTCGGTTTAGAATACCTCTACGCCTCGCACAAGAGAACCCACTGCCTTTAGGCCGTGGGTTTTTTTGTGCCTTTGTCAATGCTATTCGCAATCCGCTTCGCTTCTTGCTCATATAAAAGTGGCACTTCGTGCCTTACGAGGTACGGGGTTTGAAACCCCGTACCTCCCACAAGAGAACCCACTGCCTTTAGGCCGTGGGTTCTCTTGTACTTTTATATATCACTGACTGGTCTGCGTCACCTGCCTACCTTACAGCTCGCAATTGTTGACTGTTCTCGGGAAAGGAAGGACATCACGGATGTTGCCCATACCGGTAAGATACATTACGCAGCGCTCAAATCCGAGACCGAAGCCTGCATGGCGGGCTGAACCGTATTTGCGAAGATCCAGGTAGAAGCTGTAATCTTCCTTCCTGAGACCCAGCTCATCCATTCTTGCAACAAGCTTATCATAATCATCCTCACGCTGTGATCCGCCGATGATTTCACCGATTCCGGGAACCAGACAGTCAACTGCGGCAACAGTCTTCCCGTCGGGATTAAGCTTCATGTAGAAGGCCTTTATCTCCTTGGGATAATCTGTAACGAATACAGGCTTTTTGAAAATCTTCTCTGTCAGGTAGCGCTCGTGCTCTGTCTGAAGATCACATCCCCATGATACCTTGTAATCAAACTCGTCATTGTGCTTTTTAAGAAGCTCGACAGCCTCTGTGTAAGTAATTCGTCCAAATTCCGATGTACGGACATTCTCAAGTCTGTCAAGAAGCCCCTTGTCAATGAATTTGTTGAAGAACTGCATCTCTTCGGGAGCGTGCTCAAGAACGTAATTGATGATGTACTTGATCATGCTCTCGGCAAGAACCATATCATCCTCAAGATCGGCAAATGCCATCTCGGGCTCAATCATCCAGAACTCAGCGGCATGGCGTGTGGTGTTTGAATTCTCCGCACGGAATGTTGGTCCGAAGGTATAGATGTTCTTGAACGCCATCGCAAAGGTCTCGCCGTTGAGCTGACCACTTACCGTGAGGCTTGTAGGCTTATTAAAGAAATCCTGCGCATAATCGATGGCGCCTTCCTCTGTAAGGGGAAGCTTGTCGAGATCAAGTGTCGTAACCTTAAACATCTCGCCTGCGCCCTCGCAGTCACTTGATGTAATCAAAGGTGTGTGTACATAAACGAAATCACGCTCCTGGAAGAAGCAGTGAATTGCATGGGCAATTAGGCTTCTGACACGAAATACGGCCTGGAAGGTGTTTGTCCTTGCGCGAAGATGTGTCATGGTACGAAGAAATTCAAGGCTGTGAGCCTTCTTCTGAAGAGGATAGTCGGCTGTTGAAGCACCCTCGATACAAACTTCCTCAGCCTGGATTTCGAAGGGTTGCTTTGCTTCGGGTGTTGCTACAAGCGTACCTCTTACGATAACGGCTGCCCCTACGTTCAATTTGCAGATCTCCGCAAAGTTTGCAAGCTTGTCGGCATAGACAATCTGGAGTGTCTCAAAATATGTTCCGTCGTGAAGCACAATGAATCCAAATGTCTTGGAATCCCGGATGCTGCGCACCCAACCGCCGACAGTCACTTCAGTTCCGACGTACTTATCTCTGTTTCTGTAAAGCTCTCTTACATTTGTTAAGTTCATTTTTAATTTTGCCTCTTTTCCGTTAATTTGCAACTTCGATTATGCGTATCTACCGCTATCATACCGAATTAACCGCATTCATGCCGTGTCGCTGCGTTCACGAACTATTTCACTACAATCGTGTAAATTCTTCCCTTGACATAGATTTCCTTTACAACATTCTTTCCTTCGCAGATGCGCTTAATATTATCATCTTCCCAAACCTTTGCCTTGACTGAAGCCTCTTCCTCTTCGCGGCCGATGGCAACAGTAGACTTTACCTTACCGTTTACCTGGATGGCGATCTCGATGGTATCCTCACGGGCAAGTTCCTCCGAATACTCGGGCCACTTTTCGTAAGCGATGGTGTCATCGTGCCCGAAAATCTGCCAGATTTCCTCGCAAATGTGAGGGCAGACGCATGAGAGCATCTTAATCAGTCCTTCCGCGAACTCCATCGGACACTTTCCTGTCTTATAAACAGCGTTCACAAAAATCATCATCTGGCTTATTGCCGTGTTGAAGCCAAGCTGCTCAAAATCGTTTGTGACTTTCTTTACTGTCTGGTGGTAGAGCTTTGTCAGCTCGCCACTGTCGCCTTCCGTAATGTTTGCGGGGTCGGTGAAAAAGTTCCATACTCTGTTAAGGAATCTTCTTGCTCCCTCAACGCCCTGATCGTTCCAGGGCTTTGAAACCTCAAGAGGCCCCATGAACATCTCGTAAAGACGTAGTGTATCTGCACCGTAATCACGAACAACATCACTGGGATTGACAACGTACTCAGGGAAACGTTTTCCCATCTTGATGCCGTTGGCACCGAGAATCATTCCCTGGTGAACAAGCTTCTTGAACGGTTCCTTTACAGGTGAAAGACCCTTGTCGTAAAGGTAACGGTTCCAGATTCTTGAATACATCAGATGACCTACAGTATGCTCAGGTCCTCCGATATAAAGATCAACCGGCATCCAGTGCTTCAAGAGCTCATAATTTGCAAACTCCTTGTCGTTGTCGGGGTCGATATAGCGAAGGAAGTACCAGCTTGATCCTGCCGAACCCGGCATTGTAGAGGTTTCCCTTGTTCCCCTGATTCCGTTTGCGTCGTACTTCTTCCACTCTGTGGCATTTTCAAGAGGTGCCTTGCCGTTCTTTCCCTTGTAGTCTTCGAGCTCGGGAAGAATAACGGGAAGCTCCTCATCGGGAAGCACATAAACCTTTCCGTCATCACCATGTACAACGGGAACGGGTTCTCCCCAGTAACGCTGTCTTGCAAAGATCCACTCACGGAAATGATAATTTACTGTCCTCTTTGCCACGCCAAGCTTCTCAAGCCTGCAGGTAATTGCCTCCTTTGCCTCTTCTACGGTGAGACCCGTGAACTCATCTGAGTTGATGAGTCTGTAACCCTTGCCAAGGTAATCGTATTTCTCAAATGCCTTCTCACTTACGTCAACATGCCCGAGCTTTTCATCTCCGTCGATGACCTGAAGCATGTCGATGTTGTGAGCGATGGCATATTCAAAATCTCTCTGATCATGTGAAGGCACTGCCATTACAGCACCGGTTCCGTAATTTGCCAGAACAAAATCACCGATAAACAGCTCTGCCTCACGGCCGTTGATGGGATTGATGCACTTTACTCCTTCAAGGCGACAGCCTGTCTTTCCCTTGTTGAGCTCGGTACGGTCCATATCGTTCTTTTTCCCGGTCTCCTCGATGTAGGCCTTGACCTCGTCCTGATTCTTAATTCTGGGCATGAGGTCCTGAACAAGCTGTCCGTCGGGTGCAAGTACCATGAAGGTGATTCCGTAAATAGTCTCAATACATGTAGTAAAAATCGAGAATTCACCGCCGCCGACAATCCGGAATTTGACCTCAACACCCTCGCTCTTTCCGATCCAGTGACGCTGCATGTCCTTTGTAGACTCGGGCCAGTCGATTTCATTAAGTCCTTCGAGAAGCTTTTCCGCAAATGCAGGCTGGTTGATGACCCACTGCTTCATGTTCTTGCGAACAACAGGGAAACCTCCGCGTTCCGACTTACCGTCGATAACCTCATCGTTCGAAAGAACCGTTCCAAGCTCTTCGCACCAGTTAACAGGCATGTCGATGTACTGTGCGTAACCGTCAAGATAAAGCTGTTTAAATATCCACTGTGTCCAGTGATAGAAGTCGGGATCGCTCGTTGCGATTGTCTTTGTCCAGTCGTAGTCAAATCCGAGTTCCTTCAGCTGCTTCGAGAAGGTCTCTATATTTTGCCGGGTAAAACCGTTCGGATGATTGCCCGTGTTAACCGCATATTGTTCTGCGGGCAGACCAAATGAGTCATATCCCATGGGATGAAGCACGTTATATCCCTGCATACGCTTCATACGTGACATAATGTCAGTTGCAGTGTAGCCCTCGGGATGTCCTGCATGAAGACCTACTCCCGAAGGATAAGGAAACATATCAAGTGCGTAATACTTAGGCTTCGAGAAGTCCCACACATCAGTCTTGAAGGTCTGATGCTCTTCCCAATAAGCCTGCCACTTCTTCTCTACGTTCTTGTGCGAATACTGTCCGGCGTTACCTTTCACTTCCAAATTCCTCCGATACTTCCTTTTATTTAATCAACAAGATTTTTGACTTCAAAAAGCACATCTCTGTACATTTCAAGTACCTTGTCATTGTTATCCCTAATGTAATCGTAATCTGCGGTACGTCCCGCTTCTTCAAGACGTCTTGCTTCCTCGGAAAGGGTGTTTGCTCCGATTCCCATTGAGGTACTCTTCAGAGAATGAACAAGGGCAATGTAATTCTCCCAGTTCCGGCTCAGAAATGCCGCCTTAATGTCATCAAGTTTTCGCTCGCCGAACTTGCCGTAGATTTTTAAAAACTCCTTATAGGTCGAATCATCGTTGCCGCTGTACTTAAGACCCGTTGCGCGGTCAATCAGCGGTTCTGCGGGTCTTGAGACGATTCTTGCAAGCTCCTTCTCGTTGATAATAACGTCACCGTTATTTTCCTTATTCTCGGTAACATCATCCGGCAGATAACGTAAAAGCATATCATTCAGTTCGGTGTAGTTAATCGGCTTTGCGAGATAATCGGTGAATCCCATTTCAAGGTAGGTATCACGCGTCTCACCGTTCGAATTTGCCGTAAGAACAATGACGGGCGCATTAAGATTCCTGTTTAGCGGATCCTCCATCATAGTCCGAAGTGTCTCGAGTCCGTTCATCTTTGGCATTACGTAATCAAGGAAGATAATATCAAACGTACTCTTTCTGACGAACGAAACTGCCTGTTCGCCGCTGACACATGTTGTAATCTGAACACCGGTCTTTTTCAAAAGTCCCGAGAAAATAGCAAGGTTCATCTCGTCATCATCGACAACAAGCACCCTTCCGCAGGGCGATACAATACTCTCCTTCAAATCAATTTTCTCCTTTTTATATCTGCCGTAGTACTCCGCAAAATCACCCATGGGTTCCATGGACTCTGCCTGAACGGGTACCACTATTTTAAACACAGTTCCGCGTCCGGGGTTTGTATCAACAGCAGTGCGTCCTCCAACCATTCTTGTCATGTCTGAAGCGATTGAAAGAAACAGATTGCTTTTCGCAATGACATCCTTATAAACCTTATCCCTTCTCAACCTGTTTGAATAGAGATCAGCCTCAAGAGGATCGATTCCGCCGGCTGTGTCCGTTACGGTAAAACTCAATTCTACGATATTATCCGGTAAAAGCTCGGATTCTGCCTCAAGTCTGACCGAACCGAAGGCCGTGTTTCTGACAGCAGTTCCTATTACATTACAAAGAATCTGATCAAGTCTCCGGCCATCACCTATACATCTGTCCGGAACATGCTCCGCTACGCTGAATTTGTAGGCGAGATTCTTTTCTCCGGCAATATCGGCAAATTTGTCGTAGACGCTGCAAAGAACCACTCCAAGAGGAAAGCCCGTGTGCTTAACATCATTTTCCCCGACAAGCAGCTTTCCGTACTCAAGGATGTTCTGAGTCATCGACACAAGGATCTCACTTGTTTGTTCTATCGTGTGCGCCTGTTCACGCAGTACTTCATCATCGGGCGACTTGCTGATAAGCCTTGCAAGACCTGCGATGTTATTCACCGTTCCCCTAAGCTCGAAGGCAAGCTTTGAATACATCCTTTGCAGATCATTTCTCAGTTCTTCGTTAACTTCACCTCTGTCTGCCGATTCCGAAGCTTCACCGTTTGCCCTGCTGCCGTCACGTTTTGAAACTTTCTCGTAATAAACGAGCGCTCCCGCAAGACTAATGCCGACTACAATTGTAGAGAAGATCATGTCGGCAACCACAGCCTGCTCCCCTCCAAGAGGGATAACGATACGTGGATTCAGATACATCACAATGAAAATCACAACATCCCAAACGGTCGAAACAGCAAAGCAGATATAACGGCTGCGTCCGTCTATCAGAAGCACCGTCAGAACCAGACCGAACACCATCCAGGCCTGCATGCCGCTGTAAATACCGCCGCCTGTCAGAAACAGCCCCGGTGCGACAAGGATGTTGAACATCATACATGCAACCGCTGCACTTGTGTTGACACGCTTTGTTGCGTTTGAAATAATAACCAGCACATAGCAGCAGATAATGAGCAAAAGCGTCACAAACATCGACTCTTTCGGAGCGTTTACAACAGTCAGAATAATAACATTTATCAGTCCGAGCAAAAACCCGATACTGCCGACTACTGTACAGATACGCTTTCTCAAAGGCACATCCGGATTAAGGTACTTACTGACCAGCTTCTTGAAAAACTCTTTCATGCTACCCCCTTCCCCGATACTGCCATGCTGCCGGGTGAATGCTGCCTACCTCGCGATAACAAGCTTGTCATCGGGAAGACTCGTAATAAATCCTGCTTCCTTATCAAGCTTTGCAAATTCAGCCATGGCATCAGGTGAAACAGTTGTTGTCATAATCAGTCTTGATGCTGCACTCTTAAGAACAGCATCCTCATATTCCGCTCCCGTAATAGCTGCGATAGACCTGTTGACAAGGTTGAACGCATCATCGGGATCAGTTTCAAAGTACTTTGTTGCCTCGTCGTGTGCTGCCAGAAAGGCATCGACAAGGTCCTTATGCTTTTCATAATACTCGGTTCTGACCACAACGACTGCAACAGGGTAGTCGCCGTTAAGCCAGATGTCACGATAATCAAGAACCACCTCGGCAATACCTGCGAGTTCAAGCTTTGTTCCCCAGGGTTCCGGAACAAGTGCTGCATCTACTTCGCCCTGATCCATCATACTCTGGACATTCGAATTTGATACCGCCATTACTTCAACAGTACCGCCGTCACTCGTGGCCTTAAGACCGTTCTCGTTTAGCAGATTGATAAGATTCAGATGCTGCGTGTTTCCAAGCTGCGGAATCGCCACCTTTTTACCGTCAAGATCGGCAACCGATGTGATTCCGAGTCCCTTCTTCGCCACAAGAACAGCACCGCCGTTTGTGACACCGGCAAGCACCTTTACATCACCGCTTGACTGCATGTAAGCACTGATTGCAGGAACAGGTCCGATGTATCCGAGATCAAGTTCTCCGGCAAAAAGAGCCTGAACCTCATCGGGACCGGCATTAAATGATGTATAAGTAATCTCACAGTCAGGAGCAACCGCCTTCACCTTTTCCTCCAGGATGCCCTTCTCTTTCATTACATGTGCCTGGGCATGTGTAAGGTTCGGGAAAAATGCCACACGCATCCTTGCGGTCTCACTCTTTCCGGATGCACCGCAACCTGCAAGAACGGCAATAATCAAAGCAGCCGCCATAATCGTAAATAAAAACCTCTTCATAAAATCCTCCGTTTCTTCCTTCTCTGAAAGGATTCTCCCCATCCTTTCAAATGCAGTACACATACAGTCCCGCACCATACCCCATAGATAGTTCAGTATATCAAAAAAGCGTCCAAACATCAAGGGTTATCAGTAAAAAGTGTCTGCCGGGTAAACGTTGGCACGCCCCCTGCTGACGCTGCATGCAGAAACGGTGTCAGGTCAATGCTGTTTCCAATCCGCTTCGCTATTTGCTCATATAAAAGCGGCACTTCGTGCCTTACGAGGTACGGGGCTTGAAACCCCGCACCTCGTACAAGAGAACCCACTGCCTTAAGGCAGTGGGTTCTCTTGTACTTTAATAAATAATCCCTACATAAGCGACCTGTAGGTGTCCGCATTTGTGTGAAGAAGTTCGTGTGATTTGTGTCCGAGAGGCTTGTCAAGGTACTCTGCATACGTCTTTTCAACGGCCCTGTTCTCGTGCGAAAACCTTACGGGGCTTGTCTTATCAAGATCGTAAAGCTTCTGTCCTCTTTCTTTGGCCGCTTCCATGCTCTCATGAATCGGTTGTCCGCCGCCGCCGACACATCCGCCGGGACATGCCATGACTTCCACGAAATCATAGTGGCACTTTCCCGATTCAATGTCGCTCATAAGCTTCTCGGCATTTCCGAGGCCGGTCACGGTACAGGTGTGAAGCGTTGCCCTGCCGACAGTAAAGTCTGCCTCTCTTCTTCCGTCCATGCCTCTCACATTCTTAAACGCATCGGGATCGGGATTCTGTCCCTCAATTATCGCTGCGGCTGTTCTGAGTGCCGCTTCCATAACACCGCCCGTTACACCGAAGATGACTGCTGCTCCCGTTCCCTCACCGAGCGGAAGATCAAAATTCTCATCGGGAAGCTTTGCAGGTGTGATATGATCCGCCTTGACCATGCGTGCAAATTCTCTCGTTGTGAGAACCACATCAACATCGGGATCCTCGCCGTTGATCTTCATAGTCGGAAGTGCTGCCTCACGCTTTTTGGACGTGCAGGGCATTATCGAAATACAGAAGATGTTCTTCGGATCGATTCCAAACTTCTTTGCAAAGTAAGACTTTGTGATGGCTCCGAACATCTGCTGGGGTGACTTCGCCGTTGAAAGATTCTTCAGGTAATTCGGGTATCTCTTTGCGACAAAGCTTACCCATCCGGGACAGCATGACGTGAACATCGGCCATGTGTATCTGTCGGGTTTCTTAAGTCTCTCAAGAAGCTCGCTTCCCTCTTCCATAATGGTGAGATCTGCCGAATAATTTGTATCGAATACATAGTCAAAACCAAGTCTCTTAAGCGAAGCTACCATGCGGCCTACCGTTGCCTCTTCTTCACTAAGGTCTAACTGTTCGGCCCATGCCGATCTGACAGCGGGAGCTACCTGAACAACCGTAATCTTGTTGGGATCCTCCAAAGCATCGTATACCTTATCGGTATCGTCACGCTCGCGCAGCGCTCCGGTAGGACAGTGAGTGATACACTGACCGCACAGAGTACAGTCGGAATGCTCAATCACATGATCTCCGACAACGTCAACCGTTGTTCTTGAACCGGTGTTTTCAACGTCCCAGATGTTCATGCCCTGAATCTTGCTGCAGAATGAAACACAGCGCATACACTTGATGCACTTCGCATTATCTCTGATAAGAGGGAAGTCCTTGTTCCAGGGAAGATTAGTGATTTCCTTTCTGAAAGGAATTTCAAGGATTCCAAGGTCATTCGAAAGCTTCTGAAGAGCACAGTTTCCGCTCCTTACACATGTCGCGCAGAAGCAGTCGTGCTGTGAGAGCAGAAGCTCAACGTTTGTCCTTCTTGCCCTGCGGACACGAAGAGAATTGGTAAAAATCTCCATGCCTTCCTCGGCGGGAGAATTACAGGAAGCTATGAGCTTTGAGCTGCCCTTGAGTTCAACAACGCAGACCTTGCAGGCTCCGATTTCGTTGATTCCTTCCAGATAGCAAAGATGAGGGATTTCAATGCCGATTGAGGCTGCTGCCTTCATTATTGTCGTTCCTTCCGGAACCTGAACTTTATATCCGTCTATTGTAAGATTAATCATCATAGCACCTCCCTACCATCTCACGAGGTCGCCCTTTAAGCGTCCAAATCCGTACTTATCGCAGCGCAGGCATCTGCCGGCTTCCTGACATGCCTCTTCATCGCTCAGGCAGTGTTCAAATGCCTCGAAGCCCGCACGTCTCTTTTCTGCAGTATCCTCGGAGTTCTGCGCCCTTCCGCAGGGAACCTTGTCCTCATAAGTCACTTCGGGGATCACAACGTCGCAGACGATGCTGTGATTGAAACCAAGATACTCATCAATATTTGCCGCTGCAACCTTTCCGGCTCCGATAGCGCGGATTACTGTTGCGGGACCTGTTACGCAGTCACCGCCGGCGAAAACGCCTTCCATATTTCTGATTGAAGCATCGCTTAATGCTGAGATTGCACCTCGTACAACACCGATTCCCGACTCTTCAAAATGATTGCTTTCAATTCCCTGTCCGATTGCAACAATGACAAGATCGCATTCAAGACGGACAGGCTCACATGCCGCATTCACGGGCTTCGGTCTTCCGGCGGGATCCATCCTGCCGATCATCTGCGGCTTAACCCAGAGTGCCACCGCGTTGCCGTTTGCATCGGATTCGATTCTGTCGGGAGCCATGAGTGAATACACCTCAGCGCCCTCAGCAATTGCACCCTCAACCTCTTCGGGAAGTGCGGTCATGTCCTCAACACGCCTTCTGTAGGCGATTCCTACACTCTTTGCACCGAGTCTGATCGCGCTCCTTACACAGTCCATCGCAACATTTCCACCGCCGACAACAATGACGCGCTTTCCGGTGAAATCAGGCAGCTTCTCATCGCCGATGCCGCGAAGCAGTTCAACCGCACTGATTACGCCCTTTGCTTCCTCCCCATCGATACCGATCTTCTTGTCGGTGTGAGCTCCGATAGCTATATAAACAGCGTCATACTTTTCTTTGATTTCCGAAAGCGGTATCTCACCCTGACCTTTGCCGATTCTTGTATTATACTTTACTTCTACTCCGGTAGAAAGAATGACATCTATGTCCTCCTGCAGTCTCTCGCGGGGGAATCTGTAGCTGGGGATACCGTAACGGAGCATTCCGCCAAGCTTGCTCTTCTCTTCATATACAACGGCATGATGTCCCATAAGCTCGAGATAGTAAGCTGCCGTGAGTCCGCCGGGACCGCCGCCGATGACTGCAACCTTCTTGCCTGTCGAAGGAGCCTTTTCTGAAACGGGAACCGTGTTCGCATGCGCCTTGTCAACAGCAACACGCTTAAGACCTCTGATATTGACAGGTCCGTCGATCATGTTTCTGCGGCAGCGCGCCTCACAGGGATGCTCGCAGATAAGTGCACAGGCTGTCGGAAACGGATTGTCCTTCCTGATAAGTCTGACAGCATCCGCATACCGTTCTTCGCGAACAAGCGCAATGTATCCGGGAATATTAACACCTGCGGGGCAGAGCGCAACGCAGGGAATAGGCTGGTTGAGATTTGCCGAACACTTTCCGTGCTCAACATGGTAGCAGTAATCCTCGTAGCAGCCGTCAAGTCCCTTGAGAACCATGTTTGCTGCCTCAAAGCCGATTGCACAGTCAGCAGCATCTCTGATATCGGTTGCTGTCGTCCTGATTAAATCAAGTGTCGCTTTCGTTGCTCTTCCGTCAAGAATATCCTCAAGCATATTCGCGAGCTGTCCGAGTCCGACACGGCACGGAACGCACTTTCCGCAGGTTTGAGCATGACAGAGTCTTAAAAATGACAACTGCATATCAACAGGGCAAAGTCCGGGCGGGCTTGCTACAATTCTTCTCTCAAGATCTTTATAAAGGCGGTCTACTGTTACCTGAGCCTTATCCGGTGTCGAAATTAACAATCTGCTCATAATCCACAAATCTCCTCTCGCGAGTGGTACAGAAAATAGGGCAATCACACGACTGCCCCCTTGCATAACCTCATCATATAGCATAAAGAACGATTTAGCAAGAGGAAATTAGGGAAACTCGCACTGTGACTTGTCGTTTTTCGTCACTTTTGATATGATTGGCTGTGGGGACGAATATATACTGTTTCCGTGATTGACGGGGACGGATGGCTGATCGAAAGGGTCAGGTGGATTTGATATGAGAGAAAAAGAGAAAAGCAGCAGGATAAGTACGGGAATACTTCTCAGTATTCAAATGATAGCCGACGACATTGACGATTTGTACTGGGATTACGCTCAGGGAACAAACAGCGCGGCAGCACTTTTCAGAGGATGTATTGTGTACACGGGTCAGGTGGAACTTGTAAAGGACCTGATTTACTTCATTCCTGCAGACTGTGAATACGATTTTCCTATAGATGACCACGGGTATGTTACCGGGCGCAATCTTGACGGTGATGCGCCGCACATTGCAATCTTCGGGCAAAGCGACACGGCAATTCTAAACCGCGTTCTGACAGTTTTTCAAAGATACAAGGATTTTGAGATTTCACTCAACAACGTGCTGTCCTGCGGCGGAACGCTCAACGACATGTGCGAGATCGGAGTTGAGTTTTTCAAGAATCCGCTCTATGTGCATGATCCCGTTTTCTGTGTTCTTTCCGTTCCAAAATTTGTCAAGGGCATGCGCGAATTTGAGATTGATTCCTCTACCGGGAAGAGATATATCCCTCTGAAAATGGTCAATGACTTCAAATTTGACGAGAACTACCGCGCCACATTCAGCGTTCGCCACGCTTCAATCTGGAGCTTCGAGCAGTACGAGACAAGGAACCGCAACCTCTATGTAAATCTCTGGGACGGCAACTACTATCTGGGGCGTGTTCTGATTGTGGAAATCAACACCTCGCTCAAGCCCGGCCAGTTCAGGCTTGCGGAATACTTTGCGGAATACCTTGTTAAGATTCTTAAGAGAAACGACCAGACCGAGAAAAAGCACTACAGTGATTTTGAGGATACTTTCAGAGGCATCATTGACGGCAAAAGCGCTTCCTCCCCCGATGTCCACAGATTTATGGAGATTACGGGATGGCAGGAGGACGATCCCTACGTCTGCCTGAAGCTTCGGAACCAGCAGGGCGGTATCGGCCTTACCAGCAGCGGTGCCGTACGAAGCCACCTGTCCTCCCTGTTCAAGAGCCAGTTCAATTTCTTCCACAACGATGATCTGTGCGTCATCGTCAATATACGTCTTTCCGAGCTCGGCTCGCACAGAATCAGTCCGCTCCTCGCTCCGTATGTCCGCGAAAGTCTCATGTACTGCGGAATTTCAAATCCCATGAACTCTCTTTCGAGTCTTCGCGAAGGATTTACCGAAACCGACATTGCAATAGAGTACGTCATCAACAACCACGACAAGTGGATAGAAACCTTCGAGCACTGTGCTCTCTATTACATTTTAGACAGTCTGAATACGGAGCTCGCGCCCAAGCTGTGCATAGCGCCGAGGCTCCTTCTTCTCCTTGAAAACGAAGCCTACAGAAAAACGGAGTATTATGAAACACTCCGCTGTTACCTCGTAAACGAAAGAAGCATTCCCAAAACCTCCGAGGAACTCGTGATTCACAGAACGACTCTTCTTTACAGGCTTGGGAAAATTGAAGAGATTCTCGGGATGAATCTTGACAATCCGAATGTTCGTCTTTACCTGCTTCTTTGCTTCAGACTGGCGGACAAGCTCCATTTGAAGGAATAAGAAAAACCCGCCCGGAAGACCCGTTTCACCGGTCTTACACAGGCGGGATTTTTTTCTGATGCTTTCATGCAAAGATCTTCCTACTCGGTCTTTGCATCCCCCGATTCCGCTGCTTCAGCTTGTGCAGCCTTCTCAGCCTTCTTTGCAGCCCTTGCTTCCTCAGCTGCTTTTACTTCGGCAACATACTCTGCAGAGCCCTCTTCAAGAGTCAGGATCTCGTTCTCAATCTTCTCTCCTGATTCAGAAACAAGCTCCTCCGTCTTTTCGGCCATTGCCTCCTTGACAGCTTCCTTGCCGTTCTTTCCTTCCTTCTTGGCATTCATTGCAAGCTGGTCTGCCGTAGGAAGAGTTCCGTCGAAATGAACCATAACCGTGTAGTAAGTTACCTCGCCGTTGAACTCTGCCTTATCATCATAAATGAAAAGATCCTTGTTCATTGCATGCGTCTTGATAAGCTTCAGTGCAGGGGAATTAATCCACGAACGAAGGCACTTCTTGATGTTGACGCCATCCTGACCGCAAAGTGTCCAGCAGTACTGAACGGGGAGTCTTCGCTTCTCGACTGTTTTCCTTCTGATTGCAAATGTGGGTGACTTCTCCGAAAGATACTTCAAAGCCTCCGATGCCATATGATTGTAAAAGCCCTTTGTCTGTGCATTGTACTCAAGAGCTTCGGTAACGCAGAGAATCCTCATACCCGATGCGTAAGACGAATTGATTTCCTGAACCGTACCCTCATTTACAAACCTTTTCTCCGAGAACGGTGTTACAGGAGGAAGCGGGAAAAATTTGCCGGTAATCTTGTACCAGAGATTATCCAGTACGGGATAGAGCGCGCGACCCATCGAGAAGAAGAAAAGCAGAAAAAGACCTGCATATAAATAGCTGTCGGTTGCATTGTAGATTCCAATCGTTCCGCCGATTGCGAAAAGCGACAGGACCAAAGTATAAGTTGTACCCATTGTTGCCATAATAAAAATCCCTTTCTTCCGCCGATGTTCACGGCATGCAAAGAGATTTTATCATACGCGAAGTAATTTGGCAAGCAGTTAGGTTACCGCCTGTACCCTAAGAGGGTTTCTGAAGTGACGGCACCGTTTCAAAATAACACCGGAACCGTCCTTTCAATCGGAATCATACACTTTGGGGAGCGCCCTTTTTATGGCTTCAAAGCTCTCCCGGCTGATATCGTGCTCCATCCGGCACGCATCGCGCGAAGCCGTATCTTCGTCGATGCCAAGGCTCATGAGCCACTTTGTGAACCACTCGTGCTTTTCAAAAACCGTATCGGCGATTGCCCTGCCGCTTTCGGTCAGATTGATGTACCCGTGATCCGTTACCGTAATAAGGTCCCTCTCGCGAAGATTCTTCAGTGCAACGCTGACGCTGGGTTTTGTGTAATTCAGTTCTGCCGCCACATCAACGGCCCGGACTACAGGAAGCCTTCTGCCAAGTAAAAGGATGGCCTCAAGATAGTCTTCAGATGATTCGCTTGTATTTCCCATGCCACATCCTCCATTTCCTCATGCATAACAAAAACCGGCAACAAAACAGAATCAGACAGCTGTTTAATTTAATAATTGTATCACATACTGTTCCTCTTGAAAACATGTTTAAATTCTTCTCATTCTATTGATTTTTTTACGACTCGTACTATACATCATTTGGAAACTTTGACATACAAAGCGCCTCGGACCGACTCTTCTTCCGCAGGCCGGCGTTGCCCTCGGAATGGCACTCACCGCTACCGGTCTTTCTGACGGTGCCGTAATAAGAAACGTGATTCTTTTCTCCGTTCTCGTCTATGAACTCATCGGCCCGACACTTACAAAGATTGCATTAAAAAATGCGGGCGAGATAGATCCCGAAGGACGAACCTCTGCCCGCACAACAAACAGACAATAATGGTATTTTCCGCTCCTGCGGTTTGTCATCGGCAAGCCTCCGAGACCGTTTGCTTACTCTTCGGCCTTTTGGGCGGCTTTTTTCCTTTCCTCTTCCTCCCTGGCTTTCTTCTCTTCTTCCTTCTTTGCTTCCTTTTCCTCTTCTTCCTGCTTATTTAGAGCCGTCATAATCCTGTATGCATTCATCTTTCCGATTTTGCTGATAGACGACTTCTTATTGGCGTCAATCACGTTGGACATGGCATCAAGAAAATCCTCCTGCTCTCTGATCAAGGATGCCCCTTTGCGAAGACGTCCGATATAAGCGGTTGCGCTCGAATTTTCCGCAACCACCTGCCCGTAGTGATGGAAGAACATCTTGACATGATTAGCATCTTCTTTGCTAAGAACTTCCTGTCTCGTCTCTGCGGGTTCGTTCCGGTATTTCTCAATCAATCCTTTCACCACATCACAGTCCTTATCAAAGAACTCGAAAAACGGATTCTTCACTCCGTGAACATACTTTCTTGCAACATCTGAAAACATATCGAATTTTGCCTCAAAAGCTATTACCGCCTCTTTTGTTCTAAGTTTTTCCAAAAGCGGATCATATGCCTCGGCCGTATTTGCTTTGTCATCGATAGCTATTGCCAGGTCATTGATGATTTCTTTGCCGATTGACCGGTCAACACTGATATTCTTTGTCAGCTTCTGAAGAATCCCGGGCAGATAATTCGTCTGATCCTTCTTTACGGTTGCCTTACTGAATGCAACAAGTGTATCCTGAAGATTCTGAATCTTGGCGTTTATCTCGTCAATAGTGTTCTGCAGACGCAGCTGACTCTGGGAGAAATTGTACACCGCAGCAGGCAGCTCGATTCCACGGTTCAGCGCCCTCATCAAAGCGACAGCGATCCTCTGACCTGAAGCCCTGGTATCGCCCTTCTTAAGTACTTCGGCGAATTCCTTTTTGATGTCATCCCTGACTTCGGTGTACTTCGCCTTTGCTGCATCGTTCAGAAGATCGTTGAAGCCCTGTTCAAATATGTCCGCATTTCCAACAGAAGCCGCAAGCATCATTCTGGTTATCTGCTTCTGCTGATCCTCGGTAAGTGAAGTGGCATTGCCAAAATCGATCAGTGTCGCGCAGTCATCGTTTATCATGATATTTCCGGCATGCAGATCTCCATGGTAGAAGCCTTCTCCGAAAATTCCTTCGGACACCCAGCTTGAACTCATGTCTACCAGATAATGCTGCCTCATAATCATGGTCTCAAGTTCCTTTGTTATTTTTTCCCTCGCATCAAGGAACTGAGCAAAATTATCATCATCTATCTCAAGCGGGAGATCCCTGCTGATTTCAAAATCCTCTTCCTTCTCTTCCTTTTTCTGCTCATCGCCGCCTTCCTTTTCTTCCTTCTTTAGCAGCGGACGAAGTAAATCCTTCTGCAGCCTGTCAATACGCTTTAAATACTTGTCGACGGTTTCACCCTCGGCCTTCTCAAGCACAAGTGAATTGGTTGTGGCTTCGACCGATGTGTCAACCTTCATGGCTTTTACGGTAGAGAAACCACGGTCGTAGAGGCTGCCCTTCCGGGCGTTTCTTGCCTCGATCGTAAGATCAAGCTCTTCTTCAATTCTCTCGAGCTGGCCGAGATATGTGCCCTCCATTCCGCCGATCCAGTCGTCACCCTTTCTGCGCTTCTCCACTGGAAGCTTTTCTTCCTCTTCCCTGTCTGTCTTCCTTGCGCAATCGAGCATAATCTTCTTCTCACGCATCATGCGGTTTCTGACATCGGGACGAAGAAGCTTTACGACTACTTCTTTTCCGTTCTCACCAAATTCAGGTCCCATTATCGTACACAGGAAGGTCTGTCCGACCGAAGCCGCACCGAGAGATTTTTTGACAATCAGTCCCGTTATCTTGCCACCGGAACGGTCAACGATGTTCTGCATCTGTGCCTCGACAATCTCCTGCGGAATCGGTGCCAGATTGGACCTCATATCATCAATCGCATCCTTAAGCTCGGCAGGCATAACCGTGACAGGCATACCCTGAAGCATTTTCTGAAGGAGCGGACCTGCACCCTTCAGATAGCCGCCCAGGAACTGACCCATTTCAGCCATCGTGGGTTCCTTCCTGATTCCCTGCTCATCCTTCTTGACTTCAATCGGCTTTGAATACCTGATTGCCGATGCAATCATGGCGCACTTGTCCATGAGAGAAACTCCCTTGAAGTAGTTGCACAGAACGGTTTTCATGAATTTACCCTGTCCGTTATCGCCCTTAGCAGCTTCTTCAAGCTCTTTGTTAAGCTCGTCGGTTTCCTTCTTAATCTTCTCTTTTCTTGTCAGCTTCTTTTTCTTGTTTTCTTTTCCCTGATTAACCTGACCGGTAATCCGCTTTTCTTCTACCTTGAATATTTCGCCGACACTCTTTTCAACCTCCTCCTGAATCGATTTCGAGGTTTTGGTTACAGCATCGTTAATCTGCTGCTGAACATCTTCAAGGGGAAGCGAATCGAGGAAATCTTCTTCGGGTTCTTCCTTCTGCTCCTGCTTCTCTTCACTGCCTGTAAACAGACTGCCAAAAAACGACTTGATTCCGCTTACAGCTTTCTCGGCCATTCTTAATGCCTTAGGGCCGAATTGAATCAGGGTGGTGAGTGACTTTACTGTTTCTTCATCCGCGTCGGGTTCTCCTTCCTTCGGGATTTTCTTCATGACAGGAATCACCTTTGCATCACTTTCACTGAGTTTTCGGCGCATATCATTCAGTGATTCGATGACATCCTGCTTAACATCTTCATCGAAAGGAAGCTTATCTAACACCTTGCTTACAAAGTCAGGCTGACAAAGCATTCTTGCCGCACCTGACGGATTGTTCGCAATTGCCCTTTTCAAAGCCTTGCCCTTGCCTGAAGCATCGCTGCTTTCGTCATATTCCCAGGTTCTTCCCGAATAGAACATGTCCGCGATAAGGTCAATGACCTCACGCTCCTTATCATTCCATTCTTTTCCTTCTTTCTTCTCTTCCTTCTTAACCTCGACAAAGCTTATGTCACTGACAGTCTCCTCCTTTTTCAGCTGCTGTACACGCTGAAGCAGTTCAAGATTCTCCTGTGAGTTGATATAATCGTTTTTCTCTATCTGCGCCACTTTGTCTACGACTGCAGTAATTTCCTTCTCATCCTTTACAACCTTGGATACCATATCCTTGAGCATGACTGCAGATACATTTGCAAAGAAGGTCTCCGACTTACCCGCAACTCCGGCAAGATACTTTATGCAAAAGTTTCTGGTCCTTACGAGATTTCCGGCATTTGCTTCCGAAGTCCCAAGATTATCGACAATTTCTGAAACGCATTCCCGTCCGTAAAGCTTTGTGTTTGCAATCATATCGCTCTCAAGGGCGGAAACGATTTTCATGGTATTACTTATAAGCGGTATTGTACGCTTGCCGAAAACCACGTGCAGAGAATTGTCCTCTTTCTGCGCAATCTTAAACTTTGTGTCTCCTATTTTCAGGTCAATGAGACTGATTGAACCAATCGGACACAGAGCAAGTGCATCCTTTAAATCAATAATGTCCTTTGAAATCCGGTCCATAGGCTCCTTTATCAGACTTGAAGCACTTTCCTCAAGACGGAGAATCGCAGTAATCTTCTTTTCTGTACCCTTAAGCGACACCAGCTTGTCGGTCTCGGAATAAGTCTCCGAATTTTCCTCCTTTTCCAAAACAGGCTGCTCCTGCTGCTCTTCATCCTCTTCGGTCTTCATTCTGATCCGGCTGACAAAGTCTGTCTGTGCCTTAACAAAATCATATCCTGAATCGACAAGCTTTTTGAATTCCTTAAATCCGGCAAGGTACCTTGTATTCTTAAGCTCCTTAACCACATCTTCCATTTCCTGCATGGTCTTTAAGTCAAAGGAAATGTCTTGAAGCTTCTGAGCCTGTTCGAGCAGATTGCTTTCAAGAATAGCATCCGTTCTGTATCGCAAAGCTTTCTCCTGCAATTCGGAAAGCTTTGCTATGCTGTCAAACAGGGATTCAAGCTTGCAGACCGTTTCTTTTGTCTCATGCCATACTTTGGCATTCTGCCATCTTGAGACCCCGGCGACCTTCGAATCGATTGCCTTTCTTAATCCTTCGGAGCCACCTTCCGAAAGCATGGGAATGTTTGCCATGAATGCCTCGGAAATCACACCCCTGCTCTGTTCGTCCGCCTTGGTCAAGGCTATCTTTCTGACACAGTTTTCGAGTTCGGCTCGTCTCACCGTATACTCTTCTTCTGTCTCAGCAGAAAACGCGGCAATTACAAGTGCTGCTACCGGTGCTGTCTCTTCTTCGGTAAAATTGATGTCAGCTTCTTCCCTTGAAAGATTTTCCGAATAGAGTCTGAGCTTCTGCAAACACCTGAAAATTTCATCCACAACAGCGATATTGTTTCCTTTTGCCACATTATCTATCTGATGATCGGACAAAGACAGATTCTTATATCCGAGTTTTCCTGCTTTTGAAAGTACAGCTTTGACTTTCTTCCTGTATTTCTCGTCGCTTAGCATTACATATGAGGATAGTTTATCAGCATGATGATGCGAGTATTGACTTTCGTTTTCTTCAAGCCCCAGATAAGCCCCCGCCCGAATCAGATCCTGCCTGATTGCCGTATCACTCTTCTTCAGCTTGCGCTGCTTCTCTTCAGGCAGAATACCGCGTGCATACTCCCAGGTGTTAAACTTTGCATACTCGCCTTTATAGGTAGAGAACCTGTACATCTCCGACCCGTAGTAGTTGATTTTTGCAACAACCTTCGCAATACTCGTTCGCTCAAGCGGAAGAGACACAGTCTCCCCTCTGTCAAGCCCGAGTTCTTTTGAAATCTCGCGCCGAACATCCGCAAGCTCCTCTCCGATAACGCTGAATGCCATCTCCTGAAGGCGCTCTTTCATCTGACGGTTCTCGACCGTTCTTTGAGTATCGTTATCAAACAGTACGGACAGAGTCTGTACTAATTCGGTAGTGTCCATATAGGAGTTGTTTTTCATCCTCATCTCGCCGTGAATAAAGTCGATTTCACCACGGTTGTACGTTCCCATCTGTTTCTGGAAATCTCTCAGACTCAATGACTTTGCGGCAATCTGATCCTTTTGTGAAAGGCTGTCAACAAGAGTCTTTCTCTGCTTGAGATCACCTGCAATAATCAGTTCCTTCGCCGAGCGGATGCTCTCATAACCCTGCTCCTTGTTTTTTAGCATGTCGGCAGAAATGCGTATCTTCGCCTTTTCCTCGACAAGTCTGCGGAAGGTACTCTCCACCTCCGCCTTCCTTGCAATTCCTTCCTTTGTCTTCGGATTCTTAGCATTGTAATAAAGCCTGCACTTAAGCAGAGTCACATCAAGTGCCTCCAGGATTCTTGCGGCGCTCTCTTCAGTTGCCTCAACGCCTCTGCTTAAAAGGTTTTCATATTTCAGGAGGCTTTCCTTAATCTCAGCCATCTCGCTGCTGTCTGCACCGCCGTCTTCCCTTTTCATGTTAAGGAACCGGTGCGACATGTTTCGCCCGTAAACCATGGAAAGTGCAGCCACCTGTTCGTCAGAAATGTTCTGCATCTTTTTCATCTTCGGCGACAGCTTGAACACTCCCTGAATTCTTTCAGCTTCTTCCGCTGTTTTACTGAGACTGTATAATTCCTTCTCGCCTTCATCACTGATATAATCAATGATTTTGGGAGCTCTGTCTGTCTGTTCTATCAGCTTTGTTACGTCCTCACTGCCCACAAGACCGTCCGCAGGTCCCCTTCTCTGCTTTTCTCGCAGCGCATCAAAGACCGGCACGTTCCTGTTCAGGAAATTCAGCATCCCACCGATATTCTTCTGGCGGTTCTTTCCTTTAATGGTCCAGCGATAACTTCTGTTTTTCGAATTGTAAACGGTACACGCATCGTATAATCTGTCAAAGCCTGATACAATTGCTTCGGATGCCCGGCTCTTAACCGCCGTATCGAGAACTTTTGCGGACTCGCAGACTTCCTTGAACTCAGGCGAATCACTCTCATCGTTCTTACTCTCATCGAGGTACGTAATCAGATTTACCAGAGGCCCGGAAATTACGGAAACTGCTCTCTCTAAAGGCTCCGGTCCGTTTGCAGCGACATTTTGCCCGTTTCCGACGCCGGCGCCATCTGCTCCTGGCAAATCGAAAGTTCTTCTCTTCTCTTCTTCGGTAATGACGACCCATTCATTCTGCGGTTCCATAATCTCCTGCTTTTTCTGAATCTGTACATTGCCGTTTTCCTGCATATTCTCGCCAAATGAATCCATAGTTTTCTCCCTTCCTATGAATAGCTTCTATGTGAATAATGTCTCTTTGTTCAGCTCTTCGTTAGTTTGTGCGGGTAACTAACGACAAGCCCCTTTTTTAGTTTTAATGAGCAACACGAGGTCACCGACGGTATAAATGTTTTTCATGTCACTTGAAAAAAGCTCAATATCAAATTCACTTTCAATTTTGCAAACCATATTCAGAATTACAAATGAATCCATTTGAAGATCTTCATAAAACACTGTGCTTTCCGCTATGCATTCTTTTGGAATATCAACATATTCGGCAATGATATTTTTAATGGCATCCAACATATGATTTCTCTCCATTTTTGTACCTTTTGATTTTTTGCAATGCGTTTTTGTCAAGTTCCGATTCTCTTACAACTACGTTATAAATTCTTTTATATCCCGGCATATGTGCATTATAAGCATTCAAATCATTTTGAAGAAACTGCTTTTTCAATGCGGTATTATTAAGACCGTTCTTCCCGCAAAAATCAGAATCAAGGTACACCTCTGCGGTTAGTCCCGGTGCATCGTTTCCGGCATATACAATGCATTCCTTTATATATGAAATTTCAGCACACAGCCGATTTTCAATTTCCTCCGGTGCCACATTTTCACCGTTGGACAGGATAATCAGATTCTTCTTCCGTCCCAGAAGATACACGTAATTATCTTCGTCAATATAACCGATATCGCCGGTTCTGAACCAGCCGTCCGGCGTGAAGACCGCCGCAGTGGCTTTGGGGTCTTTATAATACCCCTTCATAACGCTGTCGCCCGACACCTGCAGTTCGCCATGCCCTTCTGCGTTCTTATCAACTACGCGCATGCGCACCGTCGGCAAAACGCAACCGACACTGTTGCACTTCATTTCACAGAACGGATTAAAAGTCAAAACCGGACTGCATTCCGTCATTCCATAGCCGTTGTATATTTTGATGCCGATATTGCCAAGAAAATCCACTGTTTCTTGCTTTAACGGTGCCCCACCGCATGTGATCATTTTCAAATTGCCAAAAATATCGTGCTTTATTTCTTCTTTCGCAACCATATCTCTGCTTTGCAATGCTTTTTTCATTCTGCGGACCATAAATTCCAGCATCATCGGAACGACACATGTCATCTCCGCCTCGCTGCGAGCGAGATTTCCAATAAAATACTTCATATCGTCGTTGATATATACCGTAGTACCGCAATACATACAACACAAAATATGCGGATGCAATTCATAGGCATGGTGGACCGGCAGTACAGACAAACTCGATTCCGGATATCTGAACAATCTGATGGAACCGTGAATCATCGACATAATATTCCGGTTAGTCAGCATAACACCTTTATTTTCACCTGCTGTTCCGGATGTATAGAGAATAAGGTGAACTTTGTCGGGATCGATCTGTATGGAGCCGGGGCTTACGGTGCCTTTCGGCATATCATCATATGAAAGTCTGAACACGCCCTTTACGGACTTACATTCGCGCAATGCGTCGTCGATTTTCGCACGGCACCTGTCGGAGCAGAATATATAATCGACGTCCGCCGCGCCTATCTGTCTGACGATGGTTTCGGTGTCAAGCTCTTTATCAATCGGAACAAGGATTCCGCATCCGCTGACGGTTGCAAGATACAGTGTAATCCAATCAATTGAAGTCTCGCCAATTACGGCAATATGTGCTCCCGACAAACCTTCAGAAATCATTCCGCCGCGCAAACATTCTACTCGGTCGGCAAGCTCTTTGAATGTTATTTCCCGCGGGGTCCGGTTGCCGTCAAATTGTATGAAGGCGTTTCTTTCCTGATATTTGGCGGCGGCATAATCTAACAACTCTTTTACGGTACGCATATCGGAGGCGTCACCGGGTTCAAAATATGGATTTCGGTAATCATATACCTCTGTTTTTTTCATTAGTGCCGGCTCCCTTTGTGCTGCTGCATTCTGTTTTCATAGAACGCTATGATAACGTCAGTTAAATAAGCGACGTTCTTCGGCTCCTTCGGATAGCAGCGGTAGACAGTGCTGCCGTCCTGCAAATCGAAGTATTCGCCCGGAATCATCGGAAGGCTGAAGAAACGGTCCGTTTCTTCCTCGTAAAACATACTTCTGCTGTCATCAAACGCCCGAATCTTCTCCCTTGTGATTATCACCTCGCCGCTGCCGGCATCCTCGAACACGTGTTTTTCTTTGTTCAGCTGATGTATTCGAACGTCAGCGTACGCCTTAAAATTCGCATTCTGTGTCTCCTGACGCAAATCATCCAGCAGCCGGCGGTGCCAAACCGCGGGGGTATCGGGAGAAGTTTCAGTTTCTTTACGGAAGAAGCCGTATTCATCCAGCCGATATGTTTTACCGCAGTTTTTGCAGACTAAGAATTTGTCGGCATTTTCAATCGAAAAATGTGTTTTGCAATGCGGACAGCTATACAGGACGTTTTCTAAGCCCCGAGAATCGTCGGCGTTGCGAAAACGGACAAGGTTTTTCTTTTGCCATTCATAATCGTCGTATTGCATTGCCTGATTGATAATCTGAAAAATATCATCCTCGGAGAGCGCGGCGATTTGTTCTTTGCAAAGCAGTTTTCGGCACTCCGTTACCACTTTTCCTTTTCGGAACACCTTGCTCCACTTGGGGTTGGACAAATACATACCGTGGCTCATTATAACGTAAACGTCGGCATTCAGAAATTTAATAAAAAAACCCGTCGCGGCAGGCAGCGTGGTCGACACGCCGTCAGAAGTACACAAGCCCGCGGGATACATGAGGACCATCCCTCCCGCAGCGATAACTTCGCGCATTTGGAGAAACTCATAGGGCTTGGAAAAGAACTGCTGTTTTGAGATAGGGCGAACGGTCTTCAGGAGACAATAAAGCTTTGAGTAATAGGTCGAATCGGCCACAACAAAATTCATATGACGTCTTGTCGCACAGGTATCCAATACATGATCATAGCTTGAAGTATGATTGCACAGTACAACTGCCGAACCTTTTACCTTTTTCAATTCATTTCGTATGAAGTGATTGTTGAGCTTAAAGCGGTTCAAAAAGCAAGATACTATTCTTGCAAATGAATAGACAATGGGATTCGGGAAAATACCTTTATGACTTCTTCTCATTCCTGTTTTCTTCTTTCTCTTCCCTCAAAGTCTGACATTCTTCACTTGGAGCTTCAGACCATTGTGAGACAGCCAAACTTTTCCTCGATTTTCATTGTTTATGAGTTCTTCTTTTCCTCATTATATCCGGCTTGTTGAGTTTGCTTTGTTTTTTCGGCTTCAAATAATGCCGTGCTTTATAGTACAGAGGGCCGGCTATTTCCGTGATGGCGGGCACGCTGTTCCCCTCAATAATCAATGGCCCATCCAGTGTAATGGCGACGTCCCAGCCCAATCGGCGTAACTCGGGCTGTACACGGGCTGCCTGCTCGCATATTTGCAGTACCTCCTGCCACATCGGTATCTGAAAACCCGGCATCACCGTATCGGAACCGGGGGTGACAGAGATACGGCTTCCAACATTCTGTGGAATAGCCTCGCCCCACTACGATGCCGGTCTCCGGATCCACGGGATAGGCAACACCGCCGGAAGAAAAATTATCCACCAGGGACCCGGGACTTCCTGCACGCAGAAAGGTATTTTCCACATGAAAATCACCTTCCGCGTCCAAAACAGTTGTCACCCGAATGGTATTGACGCTGGTCGGATTAATACCTGCCATTTTCGGATGCTGTATCACCGGCTCATCCAGAAGATACTTCTCATCACGCAGCTTCTTCAGTTTCTGCGGCGTCAACTTACTTGCTTCCACGAGATGCACGCCTTTTCCGCCATAGGTATCGCAGGGTTTTGCAATCAGCTTTCCATGACGCCAGGCAAAGTCCAGGATTTCCGAATCTGTATGCTCCGGGACAAAAATCGTTTCCCGGTGAAGAAAACGGGCATAGATCCGGTAAAACCGTTCTTTCGAGTCCAGATTGTATCTTACTTCTGCCGACGCGTTTTTAGTATATAGATAGCACATGAGGAACTCGCGCCGCCTTGAATAGTAGCGGCTCTTTTCAGCTAGATTATAGCGGAACTTGGACTCCCAAACATATTCCTCAACGCAATCGCCGAATAGAATCGCAGACAGAGCGAAATCCACACACAGAAACCACCGCGGATAGTGATTCTCTTTCGCTGCTGTCATCAATAATCTGTAATTTTTCGGTCCCGTCCTTATCGTCTTTGCAATATAACGGGCAGCCGCATTAATGACCATACTGCGATATTCTCGCTTTATCTCTTTCTTTTTCTTTGACAACATAATCTCGCCCTCTGTTTATCAGGATTGGACAGCTAAATTATCGCTGCTGACATTTTTAAAGCACCAATACGGAATCTGCATTTGACCGACCACACTCTAAATCTGAGTTTTAATCCGAATGATCAAGATCAATCAGCGTTTAAGACTATCCGCATCCAGTAAAAAATCAATCATATTGATTCGCAAGATGCCTTCATCATCAACCCAACTTTTTCCGTAACTCTTAGAAACAACTATCTTTTTAAACGAATCATTAACTGCCCTCAAAGATTTCAATTCTGCTTCCTGCTTTTCCGGCTCATCCATACTTAACGCAGATTGAATGTAATACTTTTCAGTACCTTTTCTGGCAATAAAATCTATTTCCAACAATTTTTTTGTACGTTTTCCATCCTCATTTTTTTCTGTTACCTCAACAACACCCACATCAACCGAATACCCCCTATATAGCAATTCACAATATAATATATTCTCTAAAATATGAGTTTCTTCCTGTTGTCGTAAACCCAAGCGAATGTTTCTAAGTCCAACATCTGTACAATAGTACTTTGATGGATAATCAAAGTATTTCTTCCCCTTTACATCGTATCTAATAGCCTTAGAAAACAAAAAACTATCCTGCAAATATTCCAAATACAAACTTATTGTTTCAGAATCAACTGTTTTTCCTTTTGCCGTAGATACGGTTCTTGCAATCTTGCTTGCATTAGTAAGTGATCCTACCGAAGAACATATACTGCTTGTAAGATTTCTCAATACCTCCGGCAACAGAATATTGTAACGTTCTTCTATGTCCTTAAAATAAATCTCTTCAAATAGAGCCTCTAAATATTCATATTTTTCTTGATCTGAATTAAGCATCAAAAGATATGGCATTCCACCATACATTACGTACTCATTATATGCATCGACTTTATCTGTTCCTGCAGCTGCATAATATTCAGAGAACGATAACGGATATACATGAATCACATCGCCTCTTCCTCTAAACTCCGTTAAAACATCCTTTGATAAAAGTTTAGAATTACTACCAGTAACATATACATCTATATTATTGAGTTTCAAAAAACCATTTAATACACTATATAATCTTATTGGTCTATCTTTTTCACGAAGTTCTTCCTTACTTATCGCAAACTGAATTTCGTCCAGAAATACATAGTATTTCTTATTTTTATCTTCACATTTTTTTCTTACATAATCCGATATTACAGAAGGATCCCTAAATGCTTCGTTAATATCATCATCCAATGCTATCGCGATAATTTCAGACTCCGATACACCGGAATTCAAAAGATATTCTCTGTATATTTCAAAGAGGAGCGTACTCTTACCACTTCTTCTAATCCCTGTAATAATCTTTATCCTTCCATTCCATTGCTTACTGATAAGCTTTTCCAAATAAGTTAATCTCTCTATCATATTCCGTCTCCGAAACTTAGGCTAATTTACACCTTAATTCCGATTCTATTATATTGCTTCCGCAATCGGAATTCAAGTGTTCAATCACCTTAATTCCGATTGCTGTTTTGGCTAAATCTTGTGTCCCATCAGCCGTCAGAGCGCATTACAGAAATCGTAGCGGCGGTGTTAATGCCAAGATCTACAGCAACAATGGTGTTTATTGCATAATAAAATTACCCAAAGTTGCAAAGCAAAAATGGACAATGTTGCATGTCCAAATTGGACAAAGTTGCAAGCATGTCCGAAAGACTC
>JAZLIL010000200.1:0-2717 GCA_045617405.1 Lachnospiraceae bacterium
AAGACATGGTCTATATGATTGACCAGCACGCAGCTCACGAAAAAGTTCTCTTTGAAAAAACCATGAAGAGAATGAACGAGAAACAGGTATTATCACAGGCGCTTATGCCGCCTGTGGTTCTCACTTTGACAAAGGAAGAGCGCAATACTGTATCATTCTACCGTGAAAAGCTTTTGGAAACAGGATATGAAGTAAATGACTTCGGCGGAAACGATTGTATTGTAAATGCAGTTCCCTACGAGCTGTACGGAATGGATGTAAAAGACTATTTTTATGAACTGCTTTCCATACTGTCCGAATCAGGAAGCAAAAAGACCCCTGACGGCATCCTCGCATACATTGCATCTTCATCATGCAAAGCTGCTATCAAAGGGAACACGAGAATATCAGAAGTTGAAGCGAGATTGCTTATCGAGTCACTTCTAAAGCTTGAAAACCCTTATTTTTGCCCTCATGGAAGACCGATTATCATAAATCTCAAGAAGTACGAAGTGGAAAAGATGTTCAAGAGAATTGTATAGCCCGGGAAGGAGGAATGATCCTTATGTGAACAGGCATTCAGGATCAGCTAAGCAAAGCATGACCGAAAACAAACCGCTAATCATAATAACAGGACCGACGGCAGTAGGAAAGACAGAGCTTTCTATAATGCTCGCCAAAAAAATCAACGGTGAGATAGTTTCTGCCGATTCAATGCAGGTCTACAAGGGGATGGACATAGGAACTGCGAAGATTTCAAAGAGCGAAATGTCAGGCGTCCCTCATCACCTGATTGACTGCCTTGACATACACGACGAGTTTTCGGTCTATACCTTCAAGCAACTTGCAGAAGAGGCAATCTGCAGTATCTACGAGCATGACAGAATTCCCATTATCTGCGGTGGAACAGGTTTTTTCATTCAGGCTGTTCTCTACGATATCGATTTTAACGAAGAGCAGGTAAATGCAAAACTTCGCTCAGATCTCTACACATTTGCCGAGAAATATGGAAGAGTTGAGCTTCATAACAGGCTCAAAAGGATTGATCCTGACTATGCACGTGACATACACTTTAATAACATAAAGCGTGTTGTTAGGGCCATTGAATATTACGAAATGACGGGTCAACGATTTTCTGAACACAATGTTGAGCAGCATGCCAGAAGCTCTTCATATGATTTCAGACTCTACTGCATTACAGACAACAAGGATTCACTCTATAAACGCATCGACACACGTGTTGACAAAATGATTCAGGACGGCCTCTACGATGAAGTAACCGGGCTGATACGAAGAGGCGCAAGGCGTGAAGATGTCTCAATGCAGGGAATCGGCTACAAGGAGATTATTGATGCAATCAACGGAAAATGTACCCTTGATGAGGCTGTTGAAAAAATAAAAATCAACTCAAGACACTATGCCAAAAAGCAGATTACGTGGTTCAAGAGGGAAAGAGATGTTGAATTTATCGACAGAAGTAATTATAATGACACAGTCGAAATCATGAACCACATATATGATGACATCGTTGAACACGGCATTATCTGAATTTCGGGCAATCAGCACCGATTACAATACTATTACGGAGAAATGAATATGAACATCTATGAAAACACACCGTTAAGCCCCGAGGTAATTGCATTTGGACAGAAAATAACAGAATCACTTGAGGAGCGATTTAAAGAAATTGACTCAATTGCGGAGAAGAATCAAATGAAGGTTCTTCTTGCAATGCAGAAGAACAAACTTAGTGACATTCACTTTTCAGGTACTACGGGATACGGCTACAATGACATCGGAAGAGACACGCTCGAGGCGGTCTATGCCGATGTTTTTAAAGCAGAGGATGCACTTGTAAGACCTCAGCTTATGAGCGGTACACATGCGCTTACCGTTGCACTTTCCGGAAATCTTCGTCCGGGAGACACCCTCTACTCACCGGTGGGGAAGCCCTACGATACACTTGAGAGTGTTATCGGCATCAAACCGACAAAGGGTTCGCTCGCAGAGTACGGAGTAAGCTATGCCCAGACAGATTTGCTTCCTGACGGTTCCTTTGATTTTGACGGGATAAAGAAAACCCTCGAAGAAAAAGGCGAAAAAGTCGCACTTATCGCAATTCAGCGTTCAAAGGGATATCAGACGAGACCGACCCTTTCTGTAGACAGGATAGAAGAGCTGATAACGTTCATAAGAAAGACAAAGAATGATGCAGTTATTATGGTTGACAACTGTTACGGGGAATTTATCGATGAACGTGAACCAATAGAAGCCGGCGCTGACATGTGCGTAGGTTCGCTTATAAAGAACCCCGGCGGCGGACTTGCAGCAACAGGCGGCTACATAGTCGGAACAAAATCCTGCGTAGAAAATGCAGCCTTCAGGCTCTCGGCACCCGGAGTGGGCAAGGAGATAGGTGCAAGCCTGGGTATCACGTCATCAATGGCACAGGGGCTTTTCCTGGCACCAACAGTTGCCGCCGGTGCGCTTAAGGGTGCTATTTTTGCAGCAAACATCTATGAAAAGCTCGGATTCAAATGTGTACCTGATTCAAATGAGCCAAGACACGACATCATTCAGGCTGTGACGCTTGGTTCACCTGAAGCAATAGCGGCGTTCTGCCACGGAATTCAGGCTGCCGCACCCGTTGACAGCTTTGTTGTTCCCGAGCCTTGGGCCATGCCGGGATATCACAGTGAAGTTATTATGGCCGCAGGCGCATTTATTAAGTCGGATCG
>JAZLIL010000201.1:0-3941 GCA_045617405.1 Lachnospiraceae bacterium
GTGATTTTTTATAATAGTCGCATCTTTTTAGCGTACATTTGCTCACTTTTATTATATGAAAATCGAGTCCAAAAGTCAAAGCAAATATTCGCAAAAAGGACACGGTCTTTCTCCTGCATCGCACCCTTGATCACAGTGAGCTCACCTTGCAGGAGAGCCAATTTAATATAAACAGCTGCCTTTGAGCGGGATAGCTGCAATCCGAAACGGAGTAATCCGTCAAAGACTGCGGTCTTGGTTTTTGTTGCCATTTTCCTGTCAGCTGACCTGATTCCTCCGTTTCGAGAACACGAAACAGGAGGAATTATTATGTTAATCCACAAAACGCCAAGCGATAAGCGAAGCACCTACACCTATCAGTTCTATGACTCAGAAGGAAGGCCTGAACCTGTCATCGTCCTAAGACCTGGGGAAAACGGAGTTACAGAACTGGACATCAAACGCCTGCATGCTGCAGACGATTCAGAAATCTACTACAACCTCAAAGCAATCGATCCGGAGAAATCCCTTCCGGAAGCAGAGCGCAAAGAACTGCGAGCCAAAAAAGACGCTTATGCGGAGAAATACAGGTCAGAGTTTAAATCGAAATACGGATATGAACCTCATCCCACGGATGTAGCCGACGCTGTTAAAGAGTTTTTCGCAAAGTCATGGGTATCCTCTCTTGATCAGATGCTCGACGGTGATTCAGATTCAGAAGGCTTCGGAGATAAATCTTCCATTCTTCTCCAAACAGTCTCAGGAGACGATAAGGATTTATCGCCCTGTCAGGAAAGAATGCGCGAACTTGTATCTGCCCTTCCGGAGAAAGAACAGATCGTTTACTGGCGGGTTCTCGTTAGTGGCGAAAAGAAATATGTCGTTGCCAAAAGCCTCGGTATTTCAGACACCCGCGTCAGTCAGATTGCAAAGAAAATCGAGAGTCTTTTCAGGAACGATGAAATTTTGAAAAAAATCTGCCGTGTCACTTCGGATTAGAGAAAAAACCTTTGACGGAGGATTTGTAAGGGAGAGCCCTTACAGAAAGGAGGATGCGAAAATGAATAGCTTAAAACATCGCATCAAGGTAAATGTTCTGGACCAGAGCCAGAACCGTAAAACCATCCTTTCCGGCGGTGACAGCACATTCAGGAGCCGTCTGCTCAACCGTATTCTCGGCGGAAAAGTAGGCGTGCTCGTGCTCGTCCCTGATGGTGGGATGGTCAGTTCCGTGGAAATCCACGAAGACACGGGAGGTGAATCAGATGAAGCTGTATGAAATTGACCTCGCTCTTGAGAACTTGCTCATTCAGATTGAGCCTGATCCCGAAACCGGGGAAATCCCCATGAATTACGACGAGATCTGCGAACAGATCAATGCATTAAGCATTGAGCGCGCAAGAATCCTGGAGTATCTTGCCAAGCTTGTCCTTAACACCCGGTCGGACATTGCTTCTCTGAAAGCCGAAGAGAAAAGGCTTCATGACAGAAGGTCTTCCCTTGAAAGGAAGGAAGAACGCCTTATGGAAATTCTCGACCGTGAATGCGGCGGACAGAAAACTGACTGCGGTGTTGCAACCGTCAGTTACAGAAAAACCACGAAGGTCGATATCACAGACAATGCTTCTGCCCTCCACTGGCTTGAAGATAACGGACACGACGACTTCATCCGATATGCCGATCCGGAAATCAGCAAGAACGATGTGAAAAGACTTTTGACAAACGGTACAGAAATTCCGGGAATAACGCTTAAGAATGATTATTCCTGCTCTCTCAGGTAAAGGAGGCCTTTGATGCTACAGATTACAAAAGGGACAAGACCACGTCCCGTAAGAGTGGTCATCTATGGAGCCGAAGGTGTCGGCAAAAGCACATTTGCAGCTAACGCAGACGGTGCAGTGTTCATCGACCTTGAGAACGGTACTGATCAGATGGATGTCGCCCGCTTTCCCAAGCCTTCTACCTGGGACGAACTTCTGAATATGTTAAACGAAATATCATCAAGTCCAAACATCTGCAAAACTATAGTTCTCGACACTGCGGACCGTGCGGAACTTCTCTGCACTGACTATATCTGCAGCAAGTACAAAAAATCCGGTGTAGAAGAATTCGGTTACGGCAAAGGATACACCTATCTTTCAGAAGAATACAGCCGTCTTCTCAACGCCCTCGATCAAGTTGTTGCAGCCGGAATTAATGTCATCGTTATCGCTCATGCCAAGATGCGAAAGTTTGAACAGCCAGATGAAATGGGCGCTTATGACCGCTGGGAAATGAAGCTTTCCAAGCAAGTAGCTCCTCTTTTAAAGGAATGGTGCGATGCTCTCTTCTTCATCAATTTCAAGACATTTGTTGTCACGTCTGAAAACAACACGAAGAAAGCTCAAGGCGGAAAACGTGTGATGTACGCAACTCACCATCCTTGCTGGGATGCAAAGAATCGCCACAGTCTGCCGGATGAAATGGATCTTAATTTCAAGCTGATATCCCGCATCTTCGCCGGAAATGAAACTACAGAGAAGGTTCTCGCTCCTGCTGCCGCATCTGCTCCAGAAAAACTGCATGACAGGCTTCATCAGATGCTTTCTGATTCAGGAATAACTGAGCAGCAGCTTAAGACTCTTGTTGTTTCGAAGGGACATTACGGTACGGACACTCCCGTTTCCGCTTACCCTGACAGCTTTATTTCACGCTGGATCATTCCCAACTGGGACAAGATCGTCGGCGCAATTACACAGAATTAAGGAGGACTCATTATGAGCTACGAAAATAATCAGAATGTTAACGCACAGGATATGTGCATGGACTGGGACTCTGCTTTGGAGACGGATGGTCAGGAATATATCACCCTCGAAGAAGGCGACTATAACTTCGAAGTGACCAATTTTGAACGTGGCCGCTTTCCTGGTTCTGCAAAGATCCCCGCCTGCAACAAGGCAAGTATTACAGCTGTCGTAAAGACAGATAAAGGCAATGCTTCGGTAAAATTTGACCTCATCCTCTACCGTTCTCTCGAATGGCGTATCAGCGCATTCTTCCGTTGTATCGGTCAGAAAAAGCATGGTGAGCGTCTTGTCATGGACTGGAACAGAGTTGTCGGCTCACGCGGACGTGCTCACTTCAAACCTCGTACCTATACCAACAGTTACGGCGAAGAAAAGACTGCAAACGATGTCGACCGCTTCATCGATTATAATCCTGACTTTTTCAACGACGAGGTTAACGAAGGATTTATGGAGATTCCAGAAGGCTCTCCGGAAGATCTGCCGTTTGATTAAGGAGGATGTCCATGTACAATCTCAGACCTTATCAGGCTGAAGCAAAACGTGCAATTCTATCCGAGTGGGAAGGCGGGAACCAGAAAACTCTTCTGGTTCTCCCTACCGGCTGCGGAAAAACGATTGTATTTTCTTCAGTCATTGAAAACGAAATTCATAAAGGCGGACGAGCGCTTGTCATGGCACATCGGGGTGAGCTGTTAGATCAGGCGGCAGACAAATTAAAGAATGCGTGTGGATTGGAATCGGTCCTTGAAAAAGCAGGAAGTTCTTCATTTGGAAGCAAGATTCCGGTCACTGTTGGATCAGTTCAATCACTTGCTCAACCGAAACGCCTCGCAAAGTTTCCTTCTGATTACTTCAGCACAATTGTTGTGGATGAAGCACATCATTGCCTTTCTGATTCTTATCAGCGTGTTTTGGAGCATTTCCCCGCTGCCAATATTCTCGGTGTTACAGCAACACCGGACAGAGGCGATCAGAGGAATCTTGGGAAGTTCTTTGACTCTAAGGCTTATGAATACGGAATGGGTCAGGCAATTAAAGAAGGTTATCTCTGCCCGGTAAAGGCACAGCTTATTCCGCTGGAACTTGATATCGCAAATGTCGGAATATCAAACGGCGATTATGCTGTCGGCGAAATCGGAAATGCACTCGATCCTTACCTTGATCAGATTGCGCAGG
>JAZLIL010000202.1:0-3242 GCA_045617405.1 Lachnospiraceae bacterium
TCAGAGCACAACCCCTTGGCCCACAGAACGACATGGCTACGATCCGACTTGTGCCATGCGTATATTCGCCGTATTGCACACCCGCTCGTCTTGCCGATACTGTAGCGGGGCAAGTCTCTTCTATCAGGCCGTCATTTACGGGCTTAACTTCAGGCGTACTGTCTTCATTACCTCCGTCTGAAGCTGTTCCGCCCAAAGACACTGTGTTGTCTGCATCATCAGTTTTGACACCGGAAGCAAATTTATCGAGATTCTCCTCGCTTGCGGAATTTTTGTTTTCTTCTGTGTTGCTCATACTGTCACCCCCTGTTTTGTTTTCGGATGTTACTTCATTTTCATTTGTTGTCGGTGCCTCTGTAATCTTTGCATCAGTGCCCTCTTTACCTCCGGCGCATGATACACAGCTCAACATAAGTACCGCAATCACTAATAGTGCTATTACTCTTTTCATGATTTCTCCTTTTAAGTCTCATCTTGTACTGATTTATGCAATCAATTTTATCTCAATGCTTAGTCTCCTGCTTCTTAATTCATCATCGTTATCATCTCAAAACTTGTTTATTTTTTTTGAGTCTGATGGTATAATCATCACTTGAAGTGACGAAGTGCAAATAAAGTACTTTTCATACTAATGATGTGTAGTGTAAGGAAACGTGAAATATGGCAGCTAAACCCAAAAAAGAAATGTTTGAAAACACAGACGCCGAGAATAAGGGCGTAAGAATCAATAAATATCTTGCAGACGCAGGCGTCTGCTCCAGACGTGAAGGTGACTCGGCAATTGAAGCAGGACTTGTATCCATAGACGGTGTCACTGCGCAAATCGGCAGTCGTGTGCTTCCGGGACAGAAAGTTACCTACAAAGGCAAGGACATATCAAAAATAGAAGAACTCGTGCTAATCGCGTTCAACAAGCCTGTAGGAATCGTTTGCACCACCGACAGACGTGACCCCGACAATATCATTGACTACATCAGTTACGACAAACGAATTTTCCCTATCGGTCGTTTGGACAAAGACTCCGAAGGCCTTATTCTTTTGACAAATGACGGCAACATTGTCAACAAAATTCTTCGCGCCGGTAACTACCACGAGAAAGAATACATCGTCAGAGTCAACAAAGAAATCACTCCCGAATTTCTCGAGAAAATGGCATCCGGTGTTCCCATTCTTGAAACTGTTACACGCCCCTGTACTATCGAACAGGTGGACAAATTCACCTTCAGAATTATTCTGACGCAGGGACTTAACCGCCAGATTCGCCGTATGTGTGAAGCTCTCGACTACCGTGTCCGCGCACTTCAGCGTGTCCGCATCATGAATGTTACTCTAGGCAGACTTAAGGTCGGAACATATCGCAATCTGACCGATTACGAACTAAGCAAACTTAAGGAACTCATTTCAGATTCGAGCAATGCTCCTGTTTCGGGTGAGTTTGCCGGCAGTGAAGGAAGTCTTGACGAAGAAGATGTTGCCGCATCCAGATCAGTACTGACAAAGCAGGCTCGTGAACGCCGATCGGAATATCGCTCAGGGCGCAGGGAACAGCGTGCGGAATATCGCACCGAAAGGCGCGAGCAGCGCGCAGAATACCGCTCGGATCGTAAGGAGCAAAGGGCAGAATACCGTTCTGACCGGCAGATTCGAAGATTCGAGAACAAATCCGAACGTCAGCAGGCTCGCAGTTCCAGCTCACATACAACCGGAAGGACACATCAGAAATGACATTTGACGACAAAAAACAGCGAATAACAGAGCTTACCGCGCTTCTGTCCCGGGCTGCACGTGCCTACGAACAGGAAGACCGTGAGCTTATGAGCAACTATGAATATGACAGGCTTTACGATGAGCTCAAGGCTCTGGAAGAAGAGACAGGAATAATTCTGTCCGGCAGTCCAACACAGAACGTCGGTTACGAGGTTCTGTCCGAGCTTCCCAAGGAACACCACGCTTCTCCTATGCTTTCACTCAACAAGACCAAATCGCGTGACGAGCTTCAGCTCTGGCTTGGCAATCACAACGGTGTTCTCTCATGGAAGATGGACGGACTGACCATAGTGCTTACCTACTCCGGAGGCGAACTCGTAAAAGCTGTTACAAGAGGCAATGGTGAGGTTGGTGAAGTCATTACCGCCAATGCCAAAAACTTTAAGAATGTTCCCCTTAAGATATCATATAAAGGCGACCTGGTTCTTCGCGGCGAGGCTGTTATCAGATACTCCGATTTTGAAAGGATTAATGCATCTATCCCCGATGTGGAAGCCAGATACAAGAATCCCAGGAATCTGTGCTCCGGCTCTGTAAGGCAGCTTGATTCCAGAATTACTGCAGAACGAAGCGTAAACCTTTATGCCTTTGCACTTATCTCCATGTCTGAGCCTGCAGACGGCACTTTATCCACCGATGTTTCAGACGGTCAGATGTCCCTTTTTGAATCTGACGCGGCAAAGCCCAACCATCAGCTTTCATATGATGTGCAGAATGCAGTTTCTCAGCAGTTCACCACACGTCATGAGCAACTCGATTATCTTGCTTCTCTCGGTTTCGACGTTGTCGAGCGTGAGATTGTCGATGCCTCCAATGTTGCTGCAGCCATAGAGCGCTTTGCAGACAAGATAGACAACAATGATTTTCCTTCGGACGGTCTCGTACTCATATACGACAACATTGCTTACGGTCAGTCACTGGGGCGCACAGCCAAATTCCCGCGTGACGGTATAGCCTTCAAATGGGCCGACGAACAGGCCGAAACCGTCCTTCGTCAGATTGAATGGTCTGCTTCAAGAACAGGGCTTATTAATCCCGTAGCGGTTTTCGATCCCGTTGAACTCGAAGGCACTACAGTTTCCAGAGCAAGTGTCCATAATGTCAGCATTGTCGAGGAATTAAAGTTGGGAATCGGTGACCGGATTAAAGTATATAAGGCAAATATGATAATCCCGCAGATTTCGGAGAACCTTACAAAGTCAGGAAATTCCTCGATTATCGCAAGCCACTGTCCTGTTTGCGGTCATCCCACCGCTATTCACGATGACAATTCCGTCCGCACTCTTTATTGTGAGAATCCCGATTGTATTGCTAAAAAAATCGGTCTCTTTTCGCACATGGCAACACGTGATGCAATGAATATTGACGGTCTTTCCGAGGCATCCGTTGAGAAGCTTATCGCCGGAGGCTTTATTCATGAGCAGGCTGATTTATTCCGCCTTGAGGAGCATCGCAGTGAAATAGCCGCCATGGAC
>JAZLIL010000203.1:0-16273 GCA_045617405.1 Lachnospiraceae bacterium
CAGGTGTAGCTACAACTACATCAAAATCAAGCCATCCATCATTCTGGATCTTTGGAATGAGTTCTTCGCCACCTACGTGATCTGCACCAGCAGCCTCAGCCTCATTAACCTTATCACCCTTAGCGAAAACAAGAACACGAACCTTCTTGCCTGTTCCATGAGGTAATACAACAGCGGCTCGAACCTGCTGGTCTGCATGACGTCCATCAACGCCAAGTCTGAAATGAGCTTCAACTGTCTCATCGAACTTTGCTGATGCTGCCTTCTTAACAATACCTACTGCCTCAGCTACATCATACTGCTGAGTCTTATCATAGAGCTTTAATGCTTCTGTATATTTCTTTCCTCTTTTCATTATTAACCTCCTAGTGGTAGTATCGGGCTTTTACCCTTCCACTTTCTTTATTATCAAAAAACGAATTAATCCTCAACAACGATACCCATGCTGCGTGCGGTACCTGCGATCATGCTTGTGGCTGCTTCGATTGATGCTGCGTTAAGGTCGGGCATCTTCACCTCGGCGATCTTCTGAACTTCCGATCTCTTAAGTGTTGCAACCTTTGTCTTGTTGGGAACGCCTGATCCGCTCTTGTTGTTAGCGGCCTTCTTAAGAAGAACTGCTGCGGGAGGAGTCTTTGTGATGAAGCTGAATGTTCTGTCAGCATAAACTGTAATAACAACGGGGATAATAACATCACCCTTATCAGCTGTTCTGGCGTTAAACTCCTTTGTAAACTGTACAATGTTAACTCCGTGCTGTCCAAGTGCGGGACCTACAGGGGGAGCAGGAGTTGCCTTGCCTGCCGGAATCTGCAATTTGATGTAACCTGTAACTTTTTTAGCCATTTTATTAAGCCTCCTAATTCGCTTATCTCTCTACCTTGATGTCGGTGAAGCTCAGTTCTACCGGTGTTTCTCTGCCAAACATGTCGATGTTAAGCTTTACGGTCTGCTTTCCGGTGTTGATGCTCTTGATCACACCACGGGTGTTTTCCCAAACACCGTTGATAACAGTAACCATGTCGCCCTCTTCGAAATCGACCTCAATCTCATCATTGACAAGACCCATGTTTGTAAGCTCTTCCTCCGAAAGGGGAACGGGCTTGGATCCCGGACCGACAAATCCTGTGACACCACGAGTATTGCGAACAACATACCATGTATCATCGTTCATGATCATGTAAAGGAGTACATAACCGGGAAATCTCTTCTTCTGAACCTTCTTCTTAACTCCGTTCTTGACTTCCCATACATCCTGCATGGGGATGGAAACCTCAATGATCTGTTCCTCTAAGTGTCTGTTTTCAATTGTTTTTTCAATGTTGGCTTTAACCTTGTTCTCATAACCGCTGTAGGTGTGAACAACGTACCAATTAGCTTCTGCCATAATTAAATCTCCAATTTCTCGATCACACGATAATGAAGTCTACGCCAAACTTGATGATGTAATCAAGCGCTGCAATCAGCACACCGAGAATAATCGAAATGATAATGACAGCAATTGTTTCTTTCTGAAGAGTCTGTCTGTCGGGCCAGATAATCTTCTTAAACTCCGACTTGACGCCCTTCCACCAGCTCTTTTTCTTGGGAGCGGTCTTTTCAGCGTTAGCTGCTTCTGCCATAATTCTCCTTTCCGCAAAGAGTCCAAACTATAAAATGCTTACTTTGTCTCCTTGTGCATTGTGTGTGTCTTGCAGAATCTGCAGTACTTCTTGGTTTCCATTCTGTCTGGATGATTCTTCTTCTCTTTCGTCATGTCGTAATTACGCTGCTTGCATTCAGAACATGCCAATGTAATCTTTACTCGCACAACTTCCACCTCCGTCTTCTTACTCATGGCCAACGTGGTAGTTTGACCATGGCGATAAATTAATGGTTCACCGAACGATTCTTCGTCTCCTGCATTGAAAATAATTCAACACAAAAAAAGCGCCTAACGCCCAGCTCATCCAATATATCACGGATTTTGCCTTCAGTCAAGCGGTTTTTTCGTCATTTGACCGTTATCTTTACTGTCTGAGAAAGACCGGATGCCGTCCTGACGGTAATCGCTGCCGTACCCTTCTTAAGTGCCGTTACCTTGCCCTTTGCTCCGACCGTGCAAATCTCTGAATCGCTCGAGGTAAAGCTTACTGCATCCGTTGAATTTGCAGGTGTGAGAACAGGCTTAATTCTGTAGCTCTTCCCGACATCAAGCTTCTTCGCTGCTTTCGGAAGCTGTAATCCGGAGGACTTGACAATCTTAACGTTTACAATGATGCAGGAGCGGTTGTTCCGGTAGTCCTGAACGCAGATTGTGTAATAACCGGGCTTTGAAACATTGAAGCTCGCCTTTCCCTTCTTGTTTACCGAAACGCTCGTCCCCTTTAGGCCCGAACGGAATTCCGACACGGTGTGAACTCCCTGTTCATAACGGATTGCTTTTACTCCGCTCTCGGTGTCCATCGCCGTAACATCCACACTGAACTTTCTGTAGTCCGACGAAGCGGTATACGCCGCTTTAATCTGAGGCGGCTCATAGTCATCAAACAGCTCGTAAACCTTTACCGTCTCATTTCCCGCAAAGTCCTTCGCGTAAACTGTATACAGTCCCGTTACATTCACCCTGAAAGATTTTCCGTTGATTACGTTGCCCTGAGCGCCCTTTTTAAACATTGAAACAGGCTTATCTCCCGGAAGATAGCGAAGAAGTGCAATCCCCGACTCCTCATCTACTGCGTCGATGTTTATCTTAAAGTACTCTCGATCATTACTTGACGAAAGAGAAAGAACCGGGGCGTTTTCGTCTAGCCTCATTTTGGAAGCCGCATTTACGCAGCGATAGGCATCGACAATTCCGGGATTCTTAATGTATCCGACCAGACTGTCAAGCTGTTTATAGTAATTAAGGATTATTCTTTTAACCTCTGCGGGATAGGTGCCCTTTCCGTAGGCAAATAGCATTGCCGCTACTGCACTGACATGCGGAGCTGCCATCGATGACCCGGAATCCATGGCGTAGGTTCCGACATATGTGCTCATGATGTCGGATCCCGGAGCTGCAATGTCGACAGTTTGACCATAATTCGAGCCCACCGTCAGCTTGCCGTTTGCATCAACATAGGCAACGCTAATAACGTTTGGAAGATCAAAGCCCGCCGGATACAGCAGTGTGTAATCATTGTTCGTTCCGTCGTTTCCCGCCGCACACACAAAGAGCATGGAGGAATCGCGCATCGCCTGGTAAAGAGCCTCGCTGTACGTGTATGTTCCCCAGCTTATGTTGCAGACCTTGGCCCCCATCATCTCAGCGTAGCGGATGGCCTTTACCGCATCGGCCGTGTCGCCCTTGCGGTCGCTTCCGCCGTGAATTTTGAGCGGCATAATGCGAACATCGATGTTGCTCGCAAGCCCGGCGATTCCGAGATTGTTGTTCGCGACAGCACCGATGATTCCGGCAACGTGCGTTCCATGGTCATCATTGTCCTTCGGGTCGGCAATGTTCTCTCCGCTCAGGCTGCTCTTCATATAATGGCAGACAGTGTTGTCATTGTTATAGAAATCCCAGCCATACATGTCGTCAACGTAACCGTTTCCGTCGTTGTCGATGCCGTCGGGAACAATATTTCCTTTGTCATCGGGAACAAGATTCCTCATCTCGTCGTAGTTAATCCAGAGATTGCCGCGAATGTCCTCGTGTTCGTAGTCAACTCCCGTATCGATTACGGCAACGGTCACGCTCTCAAGCTTTAACTTGTTCGTGTTGTATACAGTCCATGCCTCCTTGCCGTCAACGTCGACATCCTCGGTTGAATTGACGGTTCCGTCAAGCGAGCCTGACACGTAGCGGTAAGCACCGGGGTTTGTGATTGCCCACTGGCTTGAGGTGTACCTGTCGTTTGAAGCTGTCGGAAGTTGGGCGGCAAATACGGTTTCGGTAAAGACATCTGCTCCTGAAAGCGTAAGTAAAAGAAGCGCCGCTGCAAAAGCCGCCCTTCCGATACGCACCGTTTTCAAAAAGTCCGCATTTTTCATCTTCATCTGTCCCTACCCGAACTGTCGAACTTCTCAAGTCTTTTGCAAAGAAGTCCGCCGACAAATCCAATCACCGCGCCCGTTGCAACAGACACTGCAAGCAGCACGGGAAGATAATACACTACCGCTTTTCCGAGAATCAAAACCGCTACGAGCACCTGCCCGATGTTGTGCGCCGCCGCACCTGCAAGGCTCACACCGACAGTTGAAAACCTGCCGGTTCTTTTAAGTCCCGCCATCACTAAAAGACTCAGAAGGGCTCCCGCCGCACTGTACAAAAGAGCCGCCATATTTCCGAAGGTAAAGCTCACAAGCAGGACCCTGACTGCAGACAGCCCCGCCGCCATAGCGGTGCCAAAAAGATACAAGGTCACAAGGACGGCAATGTTAGCCAGACCGAGCTTAAACCCCGGAATCCCGGCAATCGGGACCAGACTGTCGAGATAGCTCAGAATGAATGCCAGTGCCAGAAGCACCCCTATGAGAGCGATTTTCCTTGTTCTTTCCATATATTAACAGCGCACCCTTTTAGTAAGCTCTTTCGTTTTTCTATACGGTATACTCATTGACTGACGCTGTCAAGAGCCGGAGAATCTTTACTTATTATTGTTACCACTATTTTTGCGGGAAGGCAGATGATGCTCTCACCGTCTGCACTTATCGGTCTGTGGTTGACACAGATTTTGTCGGGACAGTCGGCGAAAATCATGTCGACAGACCCGGCTTCTATTAGAAGCGTGTTTGTTCCGATTGCGGAGGGAATGACTATTTTTGCATCCTCATCAAGCGGGTACTCTTCGTAAAAGTCGATTCCGTCATTTACTGAAACAGCTACGCAGTTTCCGCCGGTTCCGCCGGCAAAAGCAAGCCTGTAGAGCAAAAAGATAATCAGGGCTGCAATCAGGATGCAGCCCATAATGATAAAATCGTTCTTTTTTATCAGTACCGTCCCGTGTCTTTCCATCTTCTAGCCCTCTGTCTTCATAGCCTCGATAGCGCTAATCTTTGTTGCGCGGCGTGCGGGCAGGTACCCCGAGATAACAGCGACAAAAATCGCAAACAAGGCCGCAAGGAAGGGAAGCCAGAACGGAATCACACTGATACCGTTTGCGAGTTCGCCTGTGCCGCCCGTAAAGAGCGACCCGAGCAGATTGCTTCCGTACTTGTTTAACACGAAGGAAATGACGTAGCTTATGCCAATTCCGATAACACCACCGATAAAGCCCATCATGCCTGCCTCAAACAGGAACAGAAGCTTGATGTCCCTGATCTCGCACCCGAGAACCTTCATTACGCCGATCTCCTTTGTTCTCTCGTAAATCGACATGATCATCGTGTTCGCTATGTTGATCGCAGAGACGAGCATCGCAACAAAGCCGATCGCACCGAGGACAAGCTCAAGCATGTTTGCAGTGTCCATCATTGGCTCGATGTACTGCATGTCGCTTGTTGAACTGTAACCCATCTCCTTGATGACAGCCTGAATCTCAGTAACATTATTCATGTTGTCCGCATTCAGGATGATCTCCTCGTACTTGTCAAGCTTTGCAAGTGCCTGCTTACGGTCGTTGATCTTCAGCGTGTTCGCATACTTCTTGTAGAGCTCCTTGTAGTGGTCGATGTCGATAAAGACACTCCAGGTGTAATTGTTGTAGACGCCCTCTTCGGATGAGGACCACATGAAGGCATAATCCTTTATCTGCTCCTCGAAGGGCTTCTTCCGTTCATTCGGCTGATAATCAGAGAACGTAAAGGTGACCTTGTCCTTTGTCAGATCGACGTCATCCTTTTCCTCGACACGTCCTCCGCTGTAATAATAGAAACCTTTGAGCGCCTCAGCTCCGAGAATGATCTTTGAACTGTCTTCCTTTGTGGGATAGGTCCCGTCCTCTAATGCCGGGAACCCGAGGTCTTCATATTTCGCAAAATCAAAAGCGTACAGCATCGCATAGCACTGGTACTTTCCGGTCATGAACATGATGTTGTAATTCTGGATCATCGGCGAGACGCTTCTGACGTGCTCAACTTCTTCCATCTTCGCCGCCACTTCATCCGTCAGGTTCTGGGTGGTGCTCGTGTAATTGCCGTTATCGTCCATGTCCCAGGAATTCGCCGACATGTGGATCAGCGTCATTCCGCCGTTTTCAAGGACAGAATCACGGAATGACTGGTTGACGCCGACACCGATGGAGATCATGACCACAATCGAGATGGTTCCAATCACCATACCGATGACGGTCAGCGCAGTTCGTGCCTTTCGCCTTCTGAGATTTCGAAATCCCATTATCAATAAATCACTTATCCGCATTATTTCTTAGCTCCTAAGCTTTCTGTAAAAACACTTTACTTAGTCTTCCATGCCCTCAAGCTCTTCTGCCTTCTTCTTTTTCATTCGAAGCACCACGATCACGACTACAGCCACGATTGCAACTGCACCGACTGCGATAAGAACAATTGCCCAGACAGGAAGACCTGCCTTTTCTTCAGCCGGCATATCTCCCATATCTCCAAAATCACCAAAATCGCCAAGATCACCAAAGTCGCCGAATCCGCCGTCCCTTGTCGAAACGAAGGAGGTAAATTCCTGGCTCGCTGTCTGCTCGTCACCGTTGCTGTCCTCAAAGTGGATCGTCACTGTTCCCATTGCCTCGCCCTCAATCAAGGGATCGACGGAGATGTCGATGTAATCCTGTCCATAGGCAGGAACTGCACCGATGTAGCTCATGGAGCTGTTGTTTGAAAGAACGAAGTCACCCTCAACCGTAACAAAGACGTTTCCAAGCTGTGAAGCGCCCATGTTGTAGAACTCGAAGCTAAGCGGAACGCTCTCACCGACGTAAACGCCCTGCCAGTCATCGAGGTAGATGTTCTCGATCTCAGGCCTGTAGTTTTCCGTAATACGGATCTTGATGTCGTTCGAATCCGAAACACCGCCCTTCTTCTCGTCCTCTTCGGACATGTCGTCGTATTCGTACTCGACCGCGATGTCAAGACTGTAATCTGCAGTCAGCGTTCCGGGCTTTGCACGAAGCTCGATCTCGCAGTCAATGATCTCTCCGGGCTCGATCCTGTCGAGGTAGGAGATGTTAGTTCCCTTGGAAGCTGCGATAGCGCCGTCCTTCTGGGAAACGGTGATCTTTACGTTCTTGGCATCCTTCGAAGCATGCGTGTTCTTCAGCTGGTACTTAAGCGTAAAGGTGTTGCCGGCCTTGATGTTCTCAATGTCTGTCTCGTAAGAATTGACGATAATCTTCGGCTTTCCGATGAGACTCGAATTCGTAATATTAAGAACATAGACGGAAGTGCTTCCCGTCTCGGTCTTTCCCGAAGCATTTTCGAAGCTGTAACCGAGACCTAGTGTATTTAATCCCTCGTGAATGCTCTTCCCTATTTTAAAAGTGAGGCTTATCTTCTTTGACTTTCCTGCAGCAAGCTCTCCGCAAGGAATGTAGGGATCGCCCTTTGTGGGTTCAAAGCCCGTCGACGAGAGCTCGAGACCCCAGAAACGAAGATTTTTGATATCCTGACCGGAGGAGTTCCTTACTTCAAAGCTTATTGTAACATTCTGCCCCGCTACGGGTTCCTCTTCACTCTGGTTGACATTTGTGATATCAAGTACGCTGGAGGATTCCGCAGGTGCGTTCAGATAAATGGGAACGACAGCGCTCGTAAGGCTGAAGCCGTCGGCATCGATGCACTCCGTGTAGACGCCGATCTCCTGGAGCGAAGCCGCGAAATTGTTTTCCACAACAAATGAAATCTGAGCCGAAACCGACTTCCCGCCCTTTATATTACCGATGCTGATACCGCTTCCCGAAAATCCCGGTGTGAGACCGACACCCGTTCCGAGACCGCTCATCTTAAGGAACACGCTCTTTGCGGGGCGCTCACCGATATTCTCAATGACACAGTCAACAGTGACCTTTTCTCCGGGACCTACGGTCATGTGATTGTTTACAGGTCTGACAACGATGTTCGAGCTTTGCGAATAATTGTTGCCGGTTGCGACCATCAGACTTATTTTTCTTGTAAATTCGAAGCTTTGTGTGCCGTCAATCGTTTTGCACTTCAATTTGATGCTCACTGTCTTGAGACCGGGAGTTGCTTCCGAAAGAACCTTCACGGGGAGAATGACTGATGTCTTCTCACCGGGCGCAAGATCCTTAACCGGGACCGCATCCTCGATATCAACAGCACTAAGACCTGTTCCCTCGTAGAGAATTTCGTAGGTAACTCCCTTCGATGTCATCTGACCCTGATTGACAATGTCGAAAGCGAGGTCAAGCTTGCTTCCCGGAACTGCGAGCTTCGTGTCAAAGATGACATCTCTTACTACAAGCTGGGGTCCGAGAAGCTCCGTGGGAACGTGAACTCTGAACCTGAGGACCTCATCTTCTACACCCTCCCCGCCGTTTTCGTAGGAAAAGGCCCTGATACTCAGGCCGTAGTATCCGATCTTTGCACAGTCCTGAACATCGATGTCAAAATCGATGTAAATGTTGCTGCCCGAGTAGATGTTCAAGGAATTGTTCTCCTCAGTAACAGTCACGTTTGAATTGGTAAACGAGACGGGACCGCAGGTGAACGGCGCATCCGCATCGGCAACACCGTAGGCACCCGTACAGTAGAAGCTCTTCTTGGATGCGAGCTTCAGATGAACATGCACCTTCTCTCCGGGAATTGCCTCGACGGTGAGGTCCTTCTCGGGAAGTGCGTGAAAGTAGGCCGTCTCCGCCTTTACCGGTACTGCGGCAAAAAGGACGCCGGTCAGAATGGCAAGACACACTGCTGTAAAAACCTTTGTGATTGTTTTCTTCATTTTCTCTACCTCATTAATATATAAACTTACCGGCTGTTTTCTCCGGCCTTCGGTAAATCAAGCTGCTCACTTTCTTCGACCTGCTTAACAAGCTCGGGCGCCGCCTCTGCCATGGTTGTGGCAGGATGCTCATTGACCTCGATGCTCTCAAGCTTTCCGTCGCGGATCCTGATGACTCTGTCCGCGAAAACAGCGAGCTCGACATCATGCGTTACCATTACAATTGTCTGGTTATTCTCGATCGCCATCTGTTTGATGAGCTCCATGACTTCAAAACTCGTCTTTGTGTCAAGGTTTCCGGTGGGCTCATCGGCAAAGATAATCTTAGGCTTTGCAACAAAGGCTCTGGCAATTCCGACACGCTGCTGCTGGCCGCCCGACATTTCCTTGGGTCTGTGGACCATTCTGTTTCCGAGACCGACCTTCTTAAGCATCGCTGCCGCGCGCTTCGTCCGCTCCTTCTGCGGAACGCGCTGGAAGATCATCGGAAACTCAACATTCTCCCTCGCTGTCAGATTGTTTAAGAGGTTGTAGGACTGAAACACAAATCCCAAATACTTCTGTCTGAAATGTGCCAGCTCCTTTTCGCTCATCTGACCGATACTGCTTCCTTTAATAAGGATGGTTCCGGATGATAATTTCTCGATTCCCGCCATCAGATTCAGAAGTGTCGATTTCCCCGAGCCTGACGTTCCGAGAAGACAGCAGAACTCTCCTTCTTTTATATCAAAGCTTACGTCATTCACGGCCACAATTCTTTCCTTGCCCATCTTGTAGACCTTGCGGACATTTTTGACCTCAATGACTGTCTTTCTTTCGTCCATGCTCTTCTCCGTTTATGCAAATGTTATTCAAAATCCGATTCGCTGCTTGCCCATGTCGACTGTATTAAGCAAATTAACACACTGCAAGTGCACTCATACTATACCATATTCGGTTACACATGTAAACGAAAAAAAAGGTATTTTTTCTGTTTCAAGTGCTTGACATTTTAGAATCTCGATGTTACACTATCTAAGCACGCGAAAGTGCACCGACAGATGTTGGATGCGGAGTTGCTGGAATTGGCAGACAGGCATGACTAAGGATCATGTGTCAAAACGACGTGAGAGTTCAAGTCTCTTACTCCGCAGAATGAAAGGATTCCCGATGGAATCCTTTTTTTGTGCTTAGTATACTCATATTTCTCTACACAATCTCTGAATATTTTGACATATTCCTCAAATGCACATTGACAATTTGCTCGATTTGTGATATTCTTTTCCCGTGTTTTCAGTATGGGGATTTTCTCCAGAATGCATCTTGTATAATAGGAGCAGAGTTATGAAAGATGAGACAAAAGCGAAGCTGATTGCATGTGGAGTAGATTACGACGGTGCTATGGCAAGATTCATGAACAATGAAGGGCTGTACGTGCGCTTTCTTACAAAGTTTCTTGCGGATCCCAATTTTGATCTTCTCACAAAGAGCATGGAGGATAAGGAACCCGAGGCATCTCTCAAATCTTCACACACACTTAAAGGCGTCGCAGGAAATCTCAGCATGACATCTCTGTTCAGGCTTACCGAGGAAATGGTAACCGACCTTAGAAAAGACATAAACTGCGACGTTACAGACATCTATGAACGCATTAAGGTCAATTACGGCGAACTCGTTTCCGTAATTAAAGAGCTTGAAGGCTAGAAAGGACGACTCCATGAATAAAATCATTACAATCAGCAGGCAGTACTCAAGCGGCGGACGTGAAATCGGAAAGAAGCTTGCGAAGGAACTGCAGATTCCCTATTACGACAAGGAGATTATCCAGATTGCAGCAAAAGAGAGCGGCTATGCAGTTGAAGCATTTGCCAATGTTGAGAAAAAAGCAACCAACTCTCTGCTTTATTCTATCGCAAGAGGCATCACAGGGTTTGGTGCCAACGATGCAAGCTACTCTACCATGTCTCTCGATGACAACATCTACCTTGCAACCGCAAACGTTATCAGGAAAGTTGCCAATGAAGGTCCCTGCGTCATCGTCGGCAGATGTGCAAACTACATTCTCAGAGATTACGAAAATGCTCTCAATGTCTTTATATGGGCAGACATGGAATTCAGAAAGAACCGCGCCATGGAAATTCACGGTCAGACCCCTGAAAATGTTGAAGACTTCATCATCAAATGCGACAAGCAGAGAGCGAATTACTACAATTTCCACACAAGTGAAAAGTGGGGCAAAACGGAAAATTACCATCTTTCAATCAGAAGCAGCCTGATTGGCATTGACAACTGCGTCAAGGCTATCATTGAATACGCCGAAATGGCGGCTGCATACAAGGCTAAGCTTTAAATTTCAATTGCCGGAAGCATCTGCTGCCGGCAATGCTTTTATATGGAAGACTTAAAACATCAGACAATGAGGAGTAACATATGCAGGATTACTTATACTCGACAATAGGACTAATCGCCATTCCGGTTCACCTTATCATCAATTACAGAGTGATGTTTTCTCCCTCCTCAAGCTCTGTCCTGAAGGCTTCCAAAAAGTACCGCCTGCTGATAATAGCGATTTTCACCTACTACATCACAGATACGCTCTGGGGCATTCTTGCCGGTCTTCACTGGACTAAAGCGCTCTTTTTTGATACAACATTCTATTACACAGCCATGTCATCAGCAATCGTATGCTTCTACAGATACATAGTTGACTATCTTGAACTTTGGGATTTTCGGGCACGCATTTTCAATTACTTTGGAATCAGCTTCTTTCTTCTCGAAAACATTTTCCTGATTATCAATTTCTTCTACCCCTGCTTCTTCTGGTTTGACGAAAAGGGGGCCTACATTGCCGGACCCGTCCGTTACATCGCACTCTGGGTCCAGATTGCAATGTTTGCCTTCTCTACCGTTGTTACAGCCATTGAAGCTTTCAGGTCAAAGGGCACGGCCAGACGACCTCATCTTGCAATTTTCTTATTCAGTCTGACCATGCTTGTTGCCATAGTTTTCCAGGAAAAGTATCCTCTTCTTCCGTACTACGCCATCGGCTGCATGTTCGGAAGCCTCTTGCTTCACGTCTTTATAGCCGGAGACGAGCATGTGGAATTTCAGAAAATGCTGATTAGCGAGAAATCCAAGCTCGAAAATCTTTTCAACCAGCTGTCAAATTACAAGCGGGCCGTCCTCTCGGATGCCCTCATTTCCCTTGAAGCCAACCTCAGTCAGAATGAACTCTTCTACGGTGTCTGGAAGGACGACAAGGGTGTTCTTGTTCCTCTGAAAGACATTCTTGGAATCGAGCCTCCCTGCAGTTATGATGAGTACATCAGAATGTGGAATCAGAAATTTGTCAGGACGCGCGATAGCGACACATTCTCCGGAAGCACCGACCGTCAGCATCTTCTGACCACGTACCTCAGCGGAATTTCGGAAGTAACCTTTGACTATGAGGCCAAAACCATCAACGGAAGAGATGCCTGGCTTCGCCGGAGCATCTGTATGACAATGAATCAGGACGGTGACATCATTGCCTTCACAAGCGTAAAGGATGTCTCCTCCATTGTGGAACAGGCGAAGCGTGAAGAGAATTACGTCCGTGAACTCGAGAAAGCTAAAATTTCTGCAGAATCGGCAAGCAGGGCAAAATCCACATTCCTCTTCAACATGTCCCACGATATCAGAACGCCCATGAATGCCATCATCGGCTTCACCGAAATCGCAGAAAAGCACATTGATGACAAGGAACGTGTTATTGATGCCCTCGATAAAGTCAAGACATCAAGTGAGCACCTTCTTTCACTGGTAAATGACGTACTTGATATGTCGCGCATTGAATCGGGAACTGTAAAGGTAAACGAAGAACCGGTCTTCTTTGATACTGCAAAAGACAATCTTTTCAGCATCCTGAACGGAAGCGCCGAGGCAAAGAGCATCTCCTTTACCTCCCTGCTTTCACCGGACATCAAGCACCACTGGATTTACACCGACCGTCTTCTGACGATGCGTGTTCTCACGAACATCATCTCCAACTCAGTCAAGTACACCAACCCCGGCGGAAAGATTACGCTCTTTGCAGAGGAAATACCATCCGGCAGGGAAGGCTTCGCACGTTTCCGCTACACGATTACCGACAACGGAATCGGCATGAGCCAGGATTTCCTCTCACGAATATACGAACCGTTCTCAAGAGCAGAAAGCGCCACAAAGAGCGGCGTCATCGGCACCGGACTCGGCATGTCTATCACAAAAACGCTTGTTGAGCTGATGGGCGGCATCATTTCGATTGAAAGTGAACTGAATGTCGGTACAAAGGTCATTATGGAGTTTGATTACAGAATCGCCGAGCCTGTTTCGCCAAAGAATGAGGTTCATGATACCACTGCCCTGAATCTGGCCGGAAAACGGGTCCTTCTTGTTGAGGACAACAAGTTTAACCGTGAAATCGCCACAGAAATCCTTGAAGACGAGGGAATGATACTTGACTTTGCCGAAGACGGCGACATCGCCGTAGAAAAGATGAAGAATGCCGCCGACGGTCAGTACGACCTGCTTCTCATGGACATCCAGATGCCGCATATGAACGGCTACGATGCAACCCGTGCAATCAGGGCACTTCCCGGCTCCTACCCTAAGAACGTACCGATTATCGCAATGACCGCAAACGCCTTCGACGAAGACAAACAGAACGCTTTTGCCGCCGGCATGAACGGGCACCTCTCAAAGCCCGTTAAGGTCGCAACGCTGATTCACACACTCTCGGATATTTTTAGTAATAAGTAATGTCAAAAGAAGGATCCCTCACCCGCTCAACTCCGAAGTACCAAAAAGGATCCCTCACCCGGCCAATTCCGAAGTGACAAAAAGGATCCCTCACCCGCTCAATTCCGAAGTACCAAAAAGGATTCCTCACCCAGCCAATTCCGTGGGAGGAATCCTTTTTTTTCTGATATAACCTGCGTATATTCCTAATTAGTAGTATCCGAGATCCTTCAGATACTCCTGCGCTTCGGCCTCGGTGTTGTCCTCGGGATGGTAGACCAGAATGTACTTGCCCGTATAGCCGAGTGAGCACTGGATTGTGTGATCATCGAACTTCTTGCTCGGAAGGGCAGCGAAAACCCTGTCGGTCTCGTAAAAATAGAGGTCGGTATAGGCAATCTCGTAGTCATCCGGCAGAGTAATCCTGACATCAAGAGGAAGATCCAGCTCAATCTCATCATCGGTAAAAGCGAATTTGAATCCGATGTAATCACCTTCTTCGAAGCCGAGCCGCCTGAAAAGACGCTTCACTGTTCCCTGCTTCATCGATTTGACATCTACCTCTTCCTTTTTCACATACGAAGGAATCGCCAGCTTGAAGCTTCCTTTTTTCTTGTCGTTCTGAATCTCGATAACAGCATTATTTGTGAAATCCGTCGAAACGCTCGTCACACCGGTGATCTTCACTGTGGTTGTCAGAGTGGTTCCCTTGCTGTTCTTATACGTAATATCAAAAACGTTCTCGCCAAGGACTCCGACCACCATGCTGTCAACAGTCCAGTTTGTGATATCCATCTTCTTGCCATCGGAACAGGTTCCCGTAACCCTTACATACCGACGCCTGAAATCGTTTCCGACCTGAACGCCGGGACCGACGTACTCAGCTTCAATCTTCGTCGGATAGCGCTCAATTACGTTCACGGAGCAGGTGCATTCCTTGCCCATGTAGCTGAAGGTAATCGTCTGTGCGCCCACCTCATCGAACTTCGTCGGCGACATAACATAGGTCGTAATTCTCTCCTTCACACCGCTCTTTGTCGTTGCCGTCACCGTAAAATGCTTCCTGTCGATCTCTGATTCAGTAAATACCTCCGTGTTGTCATGGACCGCATAGATCATGGTGATTTCCTGCTGCTCGGTACCGCAGAGCGTAACCTCGCAGTATTTGCCCATGTACGTAATTATCGCCTTCTGTGTTCCCTTCACCGTAAGGATGCCGTTTGAAATCTGATACTGTGTGTCATCGAGCACCTGCGTGGAGCCGTCGCTGAACGATGCCGTAACAGTCAGATCGTTTGCGTCGGGTCCGTTTCCGATCATGTAGGTCATTCTGCCGGCGGATGCAAAAAGGCTCGTAAGCTCCTTTCCCATGACATATGAAGTACTTGTCTGATCACGGAACAAAACCGTTATTGTATTCATTCCCTTTGATGTAACATTCTGCGGAGCAAAGGTAAAGTCCGTTACCTGCTCGCTCGTTCCGTTTGAATAGAAAGCCGTAACCGAAATATCATTCTTCGAAATTGCACTTCCGATAAGCAGCGACTTCCCGTTGTACACCGCCGAAATATACGTAAGCGTCGGCGTCGGCGCCGGTGTCGGCGTGGGTGTCGGGGTCGGTGTCGGCGTGGGCGTCGGGGTCACATCAATGCGTTCGGGCGCAATCTGGCTCACCGCCTTCTTCGCCGGTGTCTTTACAAACAGAAAAGCAACTACCGCCGCCGCAATCACTATTAACGATGTAAACTTAATCAGTCTCTTCATATTCTTCCGCTACCTCGTTCTATATATCGGACAATTCCCCGCGCCTGTTAATCGCCTTCCTGCTTGTTCGCAGGCAACGAACAAAAAAGCCGGGGAAAAGCCCGGCTGTGAAAGCAGATAACGGGAATCGAACCCGCCTCCTCGGCTTGGGAAGCCGATGTACTACCGATGTACTATATCTGCACGTGCAAATGCACGGATTGAATGTTTTCTGTTGATTCTACTCGATTGTGAGAATGTCATAGAATCCGGTGATCTTAAAGATCTGAGCGATGCTGTCACTCACATTGGAGATGACCATCTTTCCCTGTCTCTTCATTACCTTCTGCGCCGAAAGAAGAACTCTGAGTCCTGCGGAGGAGATGTACTCAACCTTTGCAAAATCAAAGTAAAGCTCTGTAATGCCTTCAACTGACGAATCAATTTCTGCCTGAAGCGCAGGTGCGGTAACTGTGTCAATTCTTCCCTCGGGAACTACCGTAAGAACACTTCCTTCAATCTTCTTGTTAACTTCCATCTTCTTGCCTCCATAAATAATACTGCTTTTCTTCCCTGTCATTGCGGAAAAAGGGACTTGAACCCTCATGACATTGCTGTCACACGGACCTGAACCGTGCGCGTCTGCCAATTCCGCCATTTCCGCTTGCGCATTCTCAGTTAATGCTAAAATATTGTACCATGCTCAACCTCAAAACGCAAGTCATTATTTAATATACTACGATTTATAAAGTACAGGAAAACCCGCGACCTTAAGGCAGTGGGTTTTCTTGCACTTTTGTCAATGCTATTCGCAATCCGCTTCGCTGCTTGCTCATATAAAAGTGGCACTTCGTGCCTTACGAGGTACGGGGCTTGAAACCCCGCACCTCGCACAAGAGCACCCACTGCCTTAAGGCAGTGGGTTTTCTTGCACTTTTATAAATTATCGCTGTACATGAC
>JAZLIL010000204.1:0-6991 GCA_045617405.1 Lachnospiraceae bacterium
AGAATAGCGTACAGAAACAGCAGGGGCTTTGGCGATGACGATGATGAGGAAAATGCTGAACCTGAAGAAATAGAAGAAAGAAAGAGGGAAAGACTCGAGAGAAGAAAGAACGATCTGTACGAAAAAGAGCTTGTTCGTGCAATGAAATCAGCTCTTGAGGTGAAGCGCGAGCAGAAGAAGATAACAGCCGAAGAGGCAGATAACAACAAGTATTCTTCTCCTGAGGGTGCTCAGAAGTACTTCCCCTTAGGAATGGGCGGTTCCTTCTGGACTGTTGCGGAAAAGCTTATGAATGATCCAAGTGGCGGACGCAGCAGCGAGTTTGCCGACGTGAAGAAGGCACTTACTGAGCTTCAGTATTTTGAAAAAATGCTAATGCAGAGCGAGAGAAGGCTCGAAGACAACGGTAGTATGAACGAAGCTGATCAGAAGACGCTTGAGCAGCTTAAGCAGAATGTCAGGAAGGCCGGACTTGCCTATACGAACAGACTTTTTGCAGGCTGGAGAAAGAAGGGCAGAGAGCGTATGGACATGGTCAAGACGCTTCTTTGTATCCTTGATACACCCGGTTACAGCGGGTACAGGTCAAAATTCTCCGTAGATCTTCAGAAGCTTCATCAGAAGTCTGTTCTTGATGAAGCACATGCAAGAATTCGTGAGGGTGACAGACCTGTGTATTCGGAGCTTCCCGGCGAGAAGGACGATGCAAAGAAGAAGAAAGAGAGACGTGTGGATTTCGCAAGAAGCGGCAAGTACTGCGTTAATCCCGATTTGTATGCACAGATCAAGGGCTCTGACTGGCATATTGATGCAAAGCAGTTTAATGAACTTCGTGGCAGCAGGATGCTGTATTCGGGAGCTGATGGTATTCTCGGGCTGGAGCAGTTCTTTGGCGACGACGATGCTTACGTCTGGAACGACGTCGATGTGATGTATCGGGCACAGGCAAACGAAATCTACAGATACATGTTCGGAAGCAGTGAGAAGCTTGATGAGAGTACGAACGATCATCAGGATCTCAAAATGTGCAATACGTTCCTTACGAATGTATTCAAAAACATGAAGACGAATATGAAGGGCAAGCCTGTTGTTCCGTCCCGTGAAGATTACTTCGAAGCATTTGCAAAGGCGATCAGCGCTGATCCTTTCATGGTTGATTGCATGAAGAATCAGATTGAGCACGCTTTCAAGCGAGACAGAAAAGATCAGTTCAACCGGAAGAAGATTACTTACGGTGTGGCAAGAGAGCTTTACGGACTGTTTGAATCTAATTTCGGAAAGCAGCGTATTCTTGCAAATCTGCTCGGAATAGGTTCAAGCAGGTTCAGAGGATTGAGTGAGATAAATGTCAAATCAGGAGAAAGTCCGGAGTATTCGGGAGAAGCACAGCAGGTTTATAATCGCATCTGGTACGAACTTGAAAGAGGAAGGAAAGTCAGAGCCAATCTGGCTGCGGATATCTTCAGTAAAACGGATACAGCTGTAGAGGTTGAAATTACAGGTGTTCACAAGCACGGCGGTATTTATATGCTGACCTATTCCGATGCGGCGGATCTGAAGGTTGACGAGCCTGAATTCGGTATCGGTGCGGACGGTCCCGTTGTAATGGGCATGAAGAAGATTACCCATGCGGATAACGGGTATGATATCAATAATGAAAAGATGCTCTATGCGGAGCATGACATGGAGTTGAATGATTTCATGAGAAGGCTTAGAATTCTGCATATGGAGAAGCCCTGATGAAAAGTGATTGCGGCAGCTTGGAGGCAAAATGAAATTTGAAATATTACAATCTGTCAGGGAAGTTGATCAGGCACTCATTACTGAGGAGTGCAAAAGGCTTCTTGAATCAGGTTTACAGATTTTTGGAATGAGGTGCCAAAGGCACGGTGAGGGCATTGCCCAAGCAGTCTTTTCAGTAAGCTCCGGAGAGACGGGAACTGTACGACTGGAATCTGTTTATGTTCCGGAGAAGTACCGGGGAATCGGACTTGGGCGCGAAGTGATTGAAAAGACCGCGGAAAAACTTGCCGAGCTCGATGTCAGCCGGATAATTGCGGAAATTCCCACCGGAAAAGGGGAAGCCTCTTCCTTGTTCCTCCGCGGGGCAGGCTTTTCGGAAATGGAGAGTGGGAACGGATCGGTAAGCTGCAGACTCATGGAAATGGCTGATAACTTCCTTGACGAGGAGGACGAAGACGATGTCTGGGAGTTTTCCGATATTAAGGACAGAAAACTGGCTGCCGCCTGTTCGGCACTTGCCGAGAAGGGATATTATATAGACAGGCGAGTGCTTGATCCTGAGTACTCATTTGTTTACGTCAGAGACAGCGAGGTTGTCGGGGCAATGCTCGGACATCACGAAGGGACAGACTCTCTTGTGATTGACCGGTGTTTCTTCGACGGAGTCGATGCTTCGTATGGTATTTCCGTGCTCCTTGGTTACGAAATCTGCAGGGCAAGGGATAATCTTGACGATAATGCATTAATTACTGTTCATCTTGAAAAAAAGGAGTATAATGAAATGGCATGTCGATGCTTCGGAGAGGCTTGCGAAATCAGAAAGGTAAAAGAATTCGAAAGAATAGTCGACAACGGGGGAAAGTAATGAGTATCTTTGTTAATACATGTCTTTTTGCGACAGGTAAGTTAAAAAAGATGGAAGAGTATATCGACAGATATGGCGATAAGATAGCCTTTGAAATCCTTGGAAAATTCAACGAGGATACCTTCGGCGGTGAACTCGAGGAGTGTCTCCGGTTAAAGGACCGCAGCAGATTTGCATTTCACGAACCTGCCTGGATGGCAGAGCACACTGCACCTGAAGGAACACCTGAGTACGAAAGGACTTCTTCCATGATGGAAGATACCAAAAAATACGCCAGGCTTTATAATTGCGAACACCTTGTCTACCATGTTAACAACTGTGTCGTAACGGAAGAGACGAGAAAGACTCAGCTTGAGACTACTCTGAGACATCTCGGTGATGTAAAAAGGCAGTTTGATTTTTGCCCGATTTACGTCGAAAACGTCGGCGTTTCGGTTGCGCACAACACCCTTTTTACACAGGAGCAATTTACTCAGATGGCAAAATCGGAGAACTGGAATGTGCTTGTGGACATCGGTCATGCCAATGCCTGCGGATGGGACCTCTTCAGACTCCTGCGTGATCTAGAGGGACAGATAAAAGCCTTCCATATTCACAACAATGACGGAGTTCATGATCTTCATGCACGTTTTCGAGAGGGAACGGTTGACGTCATAAAGTACTTAAGCGAGGCAAAGAGGGCAGTTCCCGATGCAAAGTGGATCCTTGAGTATACTGATTCCGAGAAGGAGGGGGATGTTCTCAGGGAGGATTTTGAAGCGCTCTCGGAGCTTTACGGTGAGTAGAACAATCAGAAATATTAAAAGCGGGATCGGCATTTGCCTTTCCCGCTTTTATATGAGCAAGAAGCAAAGCGGATTGCAAATAACACTGACTATCAAATCCCCAAGATTATCAGATGTCGGTATTTACGGTGCGATTTGCCTTTTCTTTGTACATCTCCTCGTCGGCAGCATCTATCAGCTCAAGAACACCCTGTTTTCCGGTAATCATTCCCTCTGCATAGCCAAAGCTGAGACCGAGTGTGTAGGGAGAGTGGGCATTTGAATTGACGCGCTTCAGTTCATCGTAGATGTGTTCACGCATGCTCATAATGTTTTCCGGTGTCTTATTGAGACCAACGATGATGAATTCGTCTCCGCCGTAGCGCGAGAGAAACCAGTCGTGCTTCGTTGCACCGCAGGCACGCTTCAGAATACCGGAAAGTGTCCTTAATGCGTTGTCGCCCTCAAGGTGACCGAACTTGTCATTAATCTGCTTGAAGTGGTCGGCATCAAGCATGCAGATACAAACCTTTTGCATTTCGTCCATGTTGAGAATCTTTTCAATGTATTTGTTAAGCTCACGCCTGTTGTTAAGTCCCGTAAGCTCGTCAAGTGAAATCTGGTTCTTCTGGTTGTTGTAGAGGACAATAAGAAGCCCGAAGGTGAAACCGAACTGAGTGAGGACGACACCGTAAAATACAAGCTGAATAATCAGGCAGACTATTATCGGGATAATCAGACTCAGAACCATGCTCATGGAATCGTTGTCGAATATTCTTCTGTGTTTTCTTGCGGAGAGGTAAGTGCTGAGCGTGATTCCCAAAAGGAAAACCCAGCAGACTGACGGACAGATGTAGGCTCCGATTGCCCGTTGGTAAACGTTGTACTGATCGATTGTGAAAGCAAAGTTCGTGAGGGGTGTTGTGATAACAAGAATCGTTACTACGATGAGAAGCGCGATATAATATTTTCCGTGAGGGATGCTGTAAACTCTCTTCCCTTTTGTTTTACAGAGAATGTAGTCACACCACATATAGCTGAAAACCGGCGGAATGGAAATATACACTATGTTTGCCAGATAATTTATAAAAACCGAGCCGAAGAATATTTTTCCGTTAACGCCCCAGGCAATTATGTCTGCGATCGAGAAAATCTGTGTAAGCCAGATAAGACCGCTGAAGATACGATCTTCGGCAGTAGCATTTCTGAATTTGTGTCCGCTCATATAGGTGAGAAAACATAAAAGCGCAACACAGATCAGATCAGTCTGAGCATAGTACACAATTGAATTCATCGGCACACCCTCGATTTTCAAAACAGCCCCAAAAACTGGTTATGGACAAGCAGTAATCAATAATGTATAGTATTCATGGTCAAAAAAAGCGTTAGTGACACTGCGGTTAATGTTATGGCTTGAGTATACACGCATCGCATTACAAAACAGTTACAAATTCAATTAAAATATAACAGATTTTCTCCTTTTTGCAGCATTATGCAGCAAAAAACAGCATAACATCGCAAATGTGCGGAGAACAGGAGTAAATATGAACAGCGAATCTGCAAGAGACAGGATAAAATACATCGTGGCGGTTGTAATCTACGGCACCATCGGGCCGCTTCTTCGGTATGTCGATTTCCCGAGTGAGCTTGTTGTAATGTGTCGTGGAGTCATCGGTTCTTTGACGATTTTCCTGTTTCTGAAGTTCCGCGGGAAGAGCCTCGATAAAAAAGCCATTAAAGATAATCTTCGATGGCTTATTCCTTCGGGTATTGCTCTTGGTCTGAATTGGGTGTTTCTGTTCGCCGCATACATTCACACCACTGTTGCGATAGCAAGTCTTTGTAATTACCTTGCACCCGTAATCATCGTTCTTTTGGGACCTGTCCTCTTAAAGGAAGATCTTAATCCCAAGAAGCTTGTCTGCGTCGGAGCTGCTTTTGCCGGAATAGTGCTTGTTTCCGGAATTGTCGGCGGATCAATCGAGAGTGTAAATCTTGCCGGAATCGGTCTCGGCCTTCTTGCGGCAGCCGGATTTGTTGCGCTTGTTATCCTCAATAAGAAGATGAAGGGTATCTCCGCTTACGACAAGTCTGTTGTTCAGCTGTCTGTTTCGGCGCTCACAGTCCTTCCCTATGTTATCATCAATAATATGGGAAAGACAATCACAGTTAATCCGAGATCGGTTCTGATCACTCTGATGCTTGGTCTCATCCACACGGGGCTTGCCTATGTTTTATATTTCGGATCGCTCGGAAAGCTCCCCGTGCAGACTGTTGCAATTCTTGGTTATCTCGAGCCTGTAATCAGCGTTCTCGCATCTGCCCTTGTACTCAAGGAGTATATGAATCTTGCCGGATGGATCGGAGCAGTTCTGATTATTGTGGCCGCCGCCGCAAGTGAAATCATTTAAACCACTCTTTGAATACTGCCTTGCTGTCGCCGCCGGGTACTCTTACGACGATGCGGTAACCGTACATGAAGGAGCCCTGTGTTACAGTGACGTTGACGCTTGTTACACCGCTCTTCTTTGCCTTAATCTTTCCCTTCTTCGTAATCACTGCAATTGAAGGATCCTCAGACTGAAGTGTTACAAGAGCAGTCTTATCAAGACCTTTGAGCTTGATCTTGTAAGGCTTCCCTATCATCACGCGCTTGTAGACGTTTGCGAGAGGCAGCTCGCCTTCGGCGCTTTGAAGGACTTCCTTCTTAAGGTTGAACTGGTGATTTGCACTCTTTTCAACCTTGACGCTGACAAGAATCTTATAAACACCGTCATTCTGGCGGACAGTGTATTCTATCTGAGCATTTCCGGCTGCAACACCTGTTATCACGCCGCTCTTTTCAATCTTTGCAACCTTTTCATTCGACGATACGGCACCGATTACCGCATCATCTTTGATGTTGGTCAGATTGAGTGCAAAGGATTTCCCGACTCGTATCGTTTTGTTCATGATAAGGTAAGGAATAATGCGCTTTGAAGTGCCGTTTGCCTGAACCTCGGCTGTGGCATTTGATTCTTCGGCATTCAAAACGACAATGTATGTTGAAAGCGTAGGTGTTTCAAAGTGAAGTTGACCTTCAAAATACCATGTACGGCGTTCTTCAGAATTTCCCGAATCGTCGATGCGCAGAACGTGGCAGTGATTTGCATCATCTTCGTTTTCAACAGTTATATCAAGTACGACTTCAATGAGTCCGCCGTTGAAATCGGTAATTCTCTTTCCGCCTGCTTCGATGTAGATGTCGTAGCTGTACAAAGGTCTCAAAAGTGCGATTGCGAGCATCTTTTCGGAACTGTCGTCCGATGTGTTGTGAATTTCGATGTGCATGGATACTTCACTGTCACCGGCCTGATCGGCAATCGCCTTGAGCGCGGTCTTGTCGATGACAAGCTTTCCGCCCGAAAGATTGAAGCTTACGGCTTCAAGGTCGTTTTCATCGCTGTCCATTACGTCGAGAATAGTATCGAGTGCATCGGAAGGAGCAACAACAGTGCTTACGTCCTCGCCGCCTGCAGCTGCATCAATTGAAAGTCCGGTTGTCTTTGCAGCGCCCGAACCGTCTGCTGGTGACGATCCGCCATTGGCAGACGAGGCTAAGTCGGAGGCCAAGCGGTCT
>JAZLIL010000205.1:0-10391 GCA_045617405.1 Lachnospiraceae bacterium
TAAGCCGGAAAACGAGCTTACTCATCCCGATATTGACAGACTTCTTACCGCTGTTTCGGAAGGTGATTACGGGACTCTGTGCCGCGGTGCCGGCAATGTTCTTGAATCTGTTGTCATTCCTGCCAATCCCGCAATCGGGACAATCAAGGACAGAATGAGAGCACTCGGTGCCGATCTGGCTCTGATGAGCGGAAGCGGTCCGACCGTATTCGGATTGTTTTCGGAGCATGAAACGGCTCAAAAGGCCTACTACGATTTCAAGATAGGCAAGTACGGGAAAGCCACGTTTCTTGCCGACTTTGTTCAGATAAACGGGGAATACTGATGAAATACAGGTACAGACTTATAATTCTGATACTTCTTTTTGCTGCATCCGTCTGGGTCTTTTCCCTTGGAATGACCGAGAGGTTCTTTAATGATGCCGTATCGACGGTAGAAATGAGCGAGGCGTCGCTTCCGCTTGTTTCGATGTCGGTTTCCGGCTGCGAGATCAATCTTCTTCACGGCTATACCTCCAAGCTCGACGGAATGATAACACGTGACAATATCACTCCGCTCGGAGGAGACAGAACCTTCACCGTTCTGATTGATGAGAAGAAGCCTTCCGTAAAAAAGCTGAAGTATGAAATCTTTGAGCAAAACGGCAATGAACTTGAGTCGGGCGAACTGATTGTCCTCGACGAAGGTCGTGACAGGCGCGAGGTTACAATTGCCATTGCCGCAAAGATGCTTGCGGGAGACGAATACTCCGCAAGATTCACCCTTATTACGGGCGAAAGCAAGCGAATCTATTACTACACCAGATTCAAGCTCTACGACGATACCAGACTTGAAGAGAAGCTGGCCTTCGTTTCATACTTCCACGAGGTTGCCATGAATCCCGACCGCATTGTGGAGCTGTCTTCATATCTCGAATCATCCTCGAAATCCGCTCGTTCAACCTTTGAGTACGTGAACATTGAATCAGCGGAAGACATGATCAGTTTCGGAACACTTCGCCCAAAGGAGATTTTCCGACAGGTGCCTACCATCACCGAGTTTTACGATGGTCTCTGCTGCGTTGTGCTGAACTGCTGCCTCGAAGCAGAAACCGACAGCGGTCTTGAGCACTATATGGTCGAGGAATTCTACCGTTTCACCTACGGTGAAAAGAGAACGTATCTCTACAACTTCGAGCGTAACGTCCGTGCCCTCTACGATGTTTCTCTGACGAGCCTCAGTAAGAACGAGCTGAAGCTTGGAATCACCACCGAAAACAATCCCGAGGTTGCTGCAAGCGGCTCTGAAAACTACGTTGCATTTGTCTACGATGGCGACCTGATCTGCTTCAACCGTGAAAAGAACGAAGTTACCGTAGCATTCTCGTTTAAGTCGGGTGACCGCGACTATCTTCGCGAGTACTACGACAATCATGACATTGAGATCCTCTCGATTTCCGAGGAGGGCGACATCGATTTCCTTGTCCACGGCTACATGAATTCCGGCGCCTACGAGGGCAGAGTGTGCATGGTCCTCTACCGCTACTATTCGGCTTCCAACAGAATCGAGGAGCAGCTTTACATTCCCGTGAACACCGCAGCAGACCTTCTTAGCGAGAATATGAACGGCTTCGTCTACAGGAACGATTACGGAAAGTTCTATTTCTACCTCTACAATGCAATCTATGAGTACGACCTGACAACAGGCAGTCTCCGCATTATCGATGAGAACATTGCCTATGAAAGAATCGTCTACTCAAAGAGCTGCAGCTTCGTCGCATGGCAGGAAAGCCGTGACGAGGGACTTTCTGAGGCACTTAACATATTAAATCTTGAGACGGGCGAGCAGATTGTGATTGCCGCTTCGGAAGGTGAGACGGTCACTCTTCTCGGAAATATCAGCGAGAATCTGATTTACGGCTACGCAAGGATTCGCGACAGATACACCGATGAAGACGGAACAGAGCAGATTCCCTGTTACAAGCTTGTTATCTGCGATGCGACGGGAGACACACTGAAAAGCTACGTCAAGGACGGTTTCTACATCTTAAATGTTGGCGTCGAAGACAACATAATCACGCTTAACAGAGTGCAGAAGGGCGATGATTCAAGATTCATTGCCGCTTCAGAGGACACTATCCTGAACCGTCAGTCAAAGACCGCCTCCTCGGTCGGTGTGAGCAAGCGAATCACTGAAAAAACCCTCACGGAGTATTACATATCCCTTGGATCAAAGTGTGACATCGTCGAAATCCCGGCGCTTATCAGAACCGCAAACACTGTTATAGAAAATGACACCACTCTGCTGATAACAAAACCCGAAACAAACGAACCGCGCTATTACACATATTCCTTCGGCAACCTGATTGCATCCTCAAAGCTTGCGTCAGACTGTATAATCGCGGCCGATGAGAAGGTCGGTACAGTAATTGATTCGGAGGGTCATGTCGTTTGGGAGAGAGGAATAAAGACTGCAAAGGCGTCGATTTCCGGAGTAATTCCCGCCTATACGGATTCAACCGGTTACGACAGTCTTCAGGCAACTATCGCCATGATCCTCGATTACAAAAGCGTCGATGCCGACGCCGCACTCTTCCGGTCCGGCACCGACAGACCGCACGAATGGCTCTCAGGTTACATGAAGGCAAAGCCTCTTGACCTTGTCGGCATCTCACTTGATGAAGCTCTTTACTACGTCTACAGGAAACGCCCCGTCATTGCTGTTTCGGGCGACTCCAAGGCTGTCCTGATTACAGGCTACGACGCAACAGGCATCGACATCATTGATCCGTCAAACCGCAGAAACAGCAGAATGATAAAAAGTGTTGCCGAAAACCTCTTTGAAAAGAACGGAAACATGTTTTACAGCTACGTTGACTGATCGAAGATTTCCCGTCTGTTACTCTTCGGCGGCGTCTTCCGGCTCCGTCACGACCTCCTGCGGCGCTGCGTGGTTTTTCTTCCACACTGTGACTGCAAGCAGAACTATCGCTGCCGAAATAATCCAGATAACAGCTTCGATAAGCCATATGTTGATTCCGTATCCGTTCATGACCGAAGGAATCGCATCCATTGCAAAATGAAGGAATATTGCGAGGAACAGGTACTTTATCCTTCCTTTATTAACGGCTGCAAACCAGACTATTACAGAGAGCGCAATCTGCGCCGTAACAGCTGCCAGTCTTTCAATAACCGGAAGGGCGAACTCGTACGCCGGTGCTGTTCTCATCAGCTCAAGGCTCTGCTCCATTACAACCCTGTCAGCAGCTTCAAGGGGATCGAGAAGAATATCTGTCCTTCCCGTATTGTTGAGGAACGCAATCGGGAGAGTTGAAAGCGACGTCACGACAAGAAGATAGAACACCTCAAAGCCTCCGTGTCCGGCGCCGTACATGAGAGCATTATGATCGTCGTCATGCTTGCTTTTAAGGACGAATTTCATTGTGATGAAACGGCCGCACTCCTCAAAAATGCCTGCCATAAGCCCGCCGTAAAGCGCCGTAAGCCAAATGCTTCCCATTATTGCTTCTCCAAAAGGCGTAGAGAGAACAAACATGTGAGCCATCTGCTCAAGAACAAGCGCGAAAAGAAGCATGGTGCCACATCCCGCAAAGAACGCAATAACATTTATGCTGTACCTCTTTTCAAAGAACAGCATAAGCCCGATCGGAATGACCAGCGCGCAAAGTGCCGCAATTATCATTACTCCTACCGACGATCCCGGAATCATAGTTTTTTCCTCCTAAATTTCGTATATAGAAAGAGTATATCAAAAGCCTCTTGCCTTGTATATGGAATTAAATGAAGAATTCAATCACATATTCATCAAAAATGCTTTCAAAACGGTTCAATAAGTTATAAGATATTCTCGATAGTTTGAACTGCATCGGCAATTGAACAGCCGGGAATTCCTGCTTATTACCCCGGGTACAGAAAGGACGGTGTCTATGGCTCAATTCGAAAAGGTTGTATTTGTCTGCACCGGAAACACATGCCGCAGCCCCATGGCTGAGGCGCTTCTTCGACGCGAAGTGGAGGGAAGACTCAATGCGCCTCTTGTGTCGTCGGCAGGACTTGTTGTCCTGTTTCCCGAACCTTGCAATCCGAAGGCGGAGGAGACATGCAAAAAGTACGGTCTTGATATTTCCGGGCAAATTGCAAAGCCCCTTGTTCAGAAAGACCTTGACGACAACACACTCGTGCTGACAATGACGGCAGAACAGCGTTTCCGCGTCATGAGCCACGTCGAAGGAAAGTATACCATCTTTTCAATAAAGGAATTCGTCGGTGAACAAGGCGACGTAAGCGACCCCTACGGAGGAAGCCTTGAAGTTTACGATGAGTGCTTCAATGAGCTTTCACGTCTGATAAAGGAAGTTGCAAGAAAGATCTGAATATACGGAGGTAACACAATGATAGCAATTGGTAGTGATCATGCGGGATTTCCCCTCAAGGAGGAGATCAAGAAGCATCTTTCAAAGAGAGGTTTAGAATTCAGGGATGTCGGAACAGATTCGACAGCGTCCTGCGACTATCCTGTTTTCTCAAACGCTCTTTGCGAGGAAATTCTTGCAGGGAACTGCGACAAGGGAATCATCATCTGCGGCACCGGCATAGGTGTCTCAATCGTGGCAAACCGTCACAAGGGCATCAGGTGTGCGCTTTGCACCGACAGCTATATGGCACGTCTCACCCGCGAGCACAACGACGCAAATGTCCTTGCCATGGGAGCAAGAGTCATCGGTCCGGGCGTTGCGGAGGAAATCGTCGATGTCTTCCTTGACACTCCTTTTTCTGAGGGTAAAAACCACGTAAGAAGAATCGGAATGATGGACTAGCCGGGAGCTTCGGCAGACGCTTTGTACAAAAAACCCACCGCTTAATGCAGTGGGTTTTCTTAACCTTTTATACATTACTTGCCCTGTGAGGCCTGTCTCTTTTCTCTTCTTTCCTTAAGCTTTTCTGCCTGGATTTTCTCCTCTTCTGCCTTGGCGGTTGCGTACTTCTCTTTGATCTTTGTTCCGAAGGACTTCTTAACGGGCTTCTCTGCGAGACCGCCGCGTGCACTCTTCACTTCAATGATGTACATACCGTTGAGTAAAACCTTGCACTCCTTCTTAACGGGGATTAAATCAAAAACCTCGGGCTCACACATGAGCGGAACAACCTTGGGGCCAACCTTTGCCTTAACTACGGGCACCTTAGAGCGCTTTGCGTACCAGGGGGTGTTATCAAGAACAACCTGAGGGAATCCTGCATCGGCAATCTTCATCTTCTTCTTGTCGATAACAAGAATTGAATCCGCCTGTGCGCCCTGACGAGCCAGCTGCTGTGTCTCATCCTGCTTGTTCTGAAGTTTCTTGCCGGCAAAATAAAGTGCAACACATGCTGCAACCAAAACAACTGCAATAACGATTAAAACAATAGTACCTGTACTCATTCTGATTCCTCCGGTCTTCCTCGTGACTCGAACGCCACGCGAGTGTAATTGTAGCATCTTTTTGCAAAATTGTAAAGAGTTTTAGAGAGAACACTCCCCGGGCGGAGACTGCAAATAAATGTTATTCGCAATCCTCTTCACTACTTGCTCATAGTCAATGCTATTCGCAACCCTCTTCGCTACTTGTTCATATAAAAACGGCACTTCGTGCCTTACGAGGTACGGGGCTTGAAACCCCGCACCTCATACAAGGACACCCACTGCCTTAAGGCAGTGGGGGGGCTTGTGCTTTAATATATTACTGTTCGCTTTTTGCGAGCATCTTTTCTTTGTAGTGATGCGTGTCTTCAAGCATCATATCCTTAACCTTCATCAGACGGATCTGAGTGCTTCGTTCATTCTCGTCAAGCTTCATCTTGATATACTTGATCTTTTCCTCCGTATCGGGAATCATTACGTGCTCGAGGGCGTTTACACGACGACGGGTCTTTTCGATCTCCGCTGCCATCAGCTGACAGGATTTTTCAACCTCTGCCAGGCGAAGCATGTCGGGAAGCAGATCTGCAAGCGACTTTACGGCATCATCGAGATCACTCGATGTATATGCAAAGCCGTAGCAGTAGATATCATTAGGGTCTGCTGTACGGGTGCTGTACTTAAATACAGGAATATCAACACTCATAACATTGCGGGACGATGTCTCGAGATATACCTCCTGACGGGGTGCCATTAGTGATACATTGAGCACCTCGTTTTCCATGCCTGCGCGGGCAAGCACGAAATTCTGATTTGAAGCGGCAATGCCGGCTTCAACCTTCTCACGAAGAGCCTTATTCTCTCTGACAAGATCAAGGAATTGACGCATCAGCTCATCTCGCTTGTCTTTCAGAAGCTTGTGACCGCGACGTGCGGTGCCAAGCTTCTTTTTGAGCCTGGTGAGCTCCATACGGGTAGGATTTACCTGTTGTCCGGCCATATGTGACGTCTCCTTTCATTATCATCTTCAACGTTATTTTGCGTCGTAATACTTGTCAAGGAATTCATCCTTAATTCTCTTCAATTCTGCACGAGGAAGGATACGTAAGAGCTCCCAGCCGATCTCAAGAGTTTCCTCGATTGAACGGTTCGAGTTGTAGCCCTGTGAAACGTACTTCGCTTCAAACTCATCGGCAAACTTTGCATACAGTTTATCAATGTCTGTCAGCGCTGCCTCACCGAGAACAACCATGAGTTCCTTTGCTTCCTTACCACGTGAGTAAGCTGCGAACAGCTGGTTCATGGTGTTTGCGTGATCGGCACGTGTCTTTCCTTCGCCGATACCCTTATCCTTCAGACGTGAAAGAGAAGGAAGAACGTCAATAGGTGGTTCGATGTTCTGACGATAGAGCTCACGGCTTAAGATAATCTGACCCTCGGTGATGTAACCTGTAAGGTCGGGGATCGGGTGAGTCTTATCATCTTCGGGCATTGTAAGAATCGGAATCATTGTGATGGATCCGGTCTTGCCCTTCTGACGTCCTGCTCTCTCATAGAGAGTTGCAAGGTCGGTGTACATATATCCGGGATATCCACGACGTCCGGGAACTTCCTTACGTGCTGCGGAAATCTCACGAAGTGAATCTGCGTAGTTTGTGATATCTGTTAAGATAACAAGTACATGCATGTTCTTCTCGAATGCAAGGTACTCAGCTGCCGTAAGAGCCATACGAGGTGTTGATGTACGCTCAACAGCGGGGTCATTTGCAAGGTTGATGAACATGACAGAACGATCGATAGCGCCTGTCTCGCGGAAGCTCTCTGTGAAGAAGTTTGCTTCTTCGAAGGTGATACCCATTGCAGCGAATACAACTGCGAAAGGATCTGTTGTTCCGCGCACCTTTGCCTGACGTGCAATCTGTGCGGCAAGCTGTGCATGGGGAAGACCTGATGCCGAGAAGATAGGCAGCTTCTGTCCACGAACCAGTGTGTTCAGGCCATCGATTGCGGAAACGCCGGTCTCGATGAACTCCTGAGGATAACTTCTTGCTGCGGGATTCATAGGAAGACCGTTGATATCCATTCTCTTCTCAGGGAGAATTTCGGGACCGCCGTCGATAGGACGTCCGAGTCCGTCGAATACACGACCAAGCATGTCTTCCGAAACACCAAGCTCCATTGTGCGGCCAAGGAAACGAACCTTACTGTCGGCAAGGTTGATACCTGTACCTGCTTCGAACAGCTGAACAAGTGCATTGCTTCCATCGATCTCGAGGACCTTGCAGCGACGGGTTTCTCCGTTTGCAAGCTCAATCTCACCAAGCTCATTGTAACTTACATTCTCTACGCCCTGAACGAGCATCAGAGGACCATATACTTCCTGAATTGTTCTATACTCTTTAGGCATCAGTCCTCACCTCCCTTAATCTCATCGAGCTCTTTATTAAGAGCTGTGATGATGTCATCATATTCCTTCTGAAGATTCTCATTTGCGATGTACTTGTAACGGCCAATACGCTCTCTTATGGGAAGAGACTCTATCTTATTGATTGTTGCTCCCTCTTCGAGGGCCTTCTTTGAAAGGTCGTAGAAATTAAGCACAAGGTTCATCATAAGGAACTGCTTCTCAAGAGAAGTGTAGGTGTCAACCTCATGGAATGCGTCCTGATGAAGGAAGTCCTCACGGATTGAACGGGCTGCTTCAAGCTTTAAGCGGTCGGGTGCGGAAAGAGCATCCATACCGACGAGCTGTACGATTTCCTGAAGATTTGCCTCGTCTGAAAGAAGACTCATCAGTCTTGCACGGCACTCCATCCAGGGACCCTTTGCTGCTTCATTGAACCACTTGCCCATGTTCTGAAGATACAGCGAATAACTGGTCAGCCAGTTGATGGCAGGGAAGTGACGCTTATAAGCAAGCGAGGAGTCAAGGCTCCAGAATACCTTTACGATACGAAGTGTTGCCTGTGATACCGGCTCTGAAATATCACCGCCGGGAGGTGAAACTGCACCGATAACAGAAAGTGCACCTTCACGACCCTCTGTTCCGTTTGTGATTACACGGCCGGCACGCTCATAGAACTGTGCAAGACGTGAACCGAGGTATGCGGGGTAACCTTCCTCACCGGGCATTTCCTCAAGACGACCTGACATCTCACGAAGAGCCTCTGCCCAACGTGATGTCGAATCAGCCATCAGGGCTACGGAGTAACCCATGTCACGGAAGTACTCTGCGATTGTGATTCCTACGTAAATTGATGCCTCACGTGCTGCAACGGGCATATCTGATGTGTTTGCAATCAGAACGGTTCTCTGCATCAGTGAGTATCCCGTCTTGGGATCCTTCAGCTCGGGGAACTCGTTCAGAACATCCGTCATCTCGTTTCCACGCTCGCCGCATCCGATGTAAACAACGATGTCGGCCTCAGCCCACTTTGCAAGCTGATGCTGCACGACTGTCTTGCCGCTTCCGAAGGGGCCGGGAACTGCGGCAACGCCACCCTTTGCTATAGGGAACAGTGTGTCGATTACACGCTGACCTGTGATAAGAGGCATATCGGGTGAAAGCTTTTCCTTATAAGGTCTGCCCTTACGAACAGGCCACTTCTGCATGAGTGTTACCTCAACATCCTTGCCGTTATCGTCTGTGAGAACAGCAACGGTATCTGTTACGGTGTAGTCACCCTCTGCTATGGACTTAATGGTACCCGAAACACCGTTCGGAACCATAATTCTCTGTGTTACAATGGGCGTCTCGGCAACGGTTCCGATGATATCGCCTGCGATGACCTTATCGCCTGCTGCCTTAACGGGAACGAAGTGCCACTTTGACTTTCTGCTCAGCGAAGGGATTTCAACACCACGTGTAAGGTTGTTTCCTTCCTGCTCCATGATGTCGACAAGCGGACGCTGAATACCATCATAAATACTTCCGATAAGTCCGGGGCCGAGCTCGACACTTAAGGGAGCTCCGGTGGACTCAACAGGCTCGCCGGGCTTAAGACCCGAAGTCTCCTCGTAAACCTGGATAGAAGCCTGGTCACCATGAATTTCGATTATCTCACCAATCAGACGCTGTGAACTTACACGGCACACATCGCTCATATTGGCATCGCGCATACCCTCGGCGATGACAAGAGGGCCGGCGACTTTTTTAATAGTCCCTTTACTCATTGGTTATTCACCTTTCTTAATTGTTGAAGATTATGTCGGAGCCAACTGCCTGCTCCACCAGTTTTTTAACATTTGCAATACCCGCTCCTGTATTGCCTGATACTCCGGGAATCGGAATAATGGCGGGGAGCTGCTGTCCGGCATATCTTGCGATTTCGTGTGCAAGTCCTGCCTGAAGGGCCTCTGTTATATAAATGACTGCGTACTCACCTTCCGCTAACTGACGCATCAGATGTGCGCCCTCTTCAAGATCGGTGACAGGGAAGATGTCGAGACCCAGAGCAGCCATACCGTAAATACTGTCACGATCGCCCATAACTGCTATCTTATACATACATTTCCCTCAGTCTTTCTCGTATCAGTTCGTCCGAAAGCTTGTTGAGCTTACCGGAAAGAAGGATACGAATTGATTTGATTTCATTTTCGCGCGCCAATATGTATGCTGCAAGAGGCATAAGTGTGAAACAATTATACTTCTGCGGCTTGATGTGCTCGATAAGAACATCATCACACCACTTCTCAAACGCTGACGGTGACTTCTTGATTGCTGCAATGGCATCGGTATATACAGTGCCTGACAGGTATTCATATATCGCTTCAAGACCTGTAAGAGCTGCATCGCGAAGCTCATTTACATCAAGTGTGTCACACGGAACAAGTGCCTTCTGAAGGAATTCGTAGGACTTTCCCGTCTTACAGCCGCGGATTGCAATGTTGATGTCGGCTGCTACGACCTTCAGTCTGACATAGTCCTCGAATACGTCATTTCCCGAGCCGATTCCTTCCTTGTAAATCATCTCAAGTGCCGCACGGTCGATGATGAC
>JAZLIL010000206.1:0-3553 GCA_045617405.1 Lachnospiraceae bacterium
AAGCCTTTTTCTTTTTCAGACCTCTGTCTCCGGTAGGTATGATCTCACCGGTGTCGGGATCAACCTTTCCCAAAAGCGTACGTTTCGAACGGGACTGCTTCTTCTCAGCATCCCAGTATCGACCGGTTCATTTGCATCGCAGCCCTGGCCGCCTGAGTTGTCTGAATCATTCTGCCCTGTAACTTCGCGCTTCAGAACACGCTGCCAATAACGCAGCTGCCGGACATTGATGCTGTTTTCATTACACCATTGTTTTTTTGAAAGACCGCTGGCGGTCCACTGATCAATAAGTTTTTCCCATTCCTCACATTTGCTTTGATGAATTTCTTTGCGCATTGCAAGACCTCCGTTGTTTGATTGATGGCTCAATCATATCAGACGGAGGTCCGGGGTTTAAGTGTTCATGGTTTTAAGCTTACAAAGAAAAAGGAAATCACTGTTTGAAAAAACAAAGTACTTACATGTTCTCCTGCTTGTAAATCAGGTAGTTAACGTAATTGCGAACTTCCTCAGCGCTCTCATTGTTGAGCTGCTGGTAGAGATTGAAGAATTCAACGATGTCCTTGTCAAGAACTTCACCGACAATGGGAAGGTAAGCATCCGATACACCGAGAAGGTAGTCACAGGATACATCAAAGTACTTTGAAAGTGCGATGAGCTTGTCAAATGACGGCTCGTTTCTCTTTGACTCGTAGTTTGAAATAGCAGTGGGCTTTAATCCAAGGATGTCGGCAAGCTCGCTCTGTGTGAGTTTGTGCTTCTGTCTGAGCTGCTTAAGGCGTACGTTGAAATTCATAATAACCTCCTATTATTTGCAATTATTCTAACAATTCTTGTAACGACACATGATAGTAAACAATAAAATAAACACAAACCGTGTTTTTTCTGTCATTGTAGCCATTATATATTATTCTTCCATAGTTTGTCAACAACAAATATACGATATTATGAACTTTATATTTAGACACACACGAACACGAATTAAGTAACTTTTGCGGCTCTTTGTTTTCATTGACTTTTGTGTTGTAAATAGTTAGAATGTCCTTAATATAATGCTGGTGATGTTTGTACGTAACAGATGAGGGTTGCTATGAATAACGATTTAAGCTATGATCTTGCGTTTGAATTTACAGAGATTTGTATGGAAGAGGTCTTCCTTTTTGATGCTTCGGGGAGGATTTTGGATGCCAATCAGAGAGCCAGAGAGAGTACAGGGTATCTCGACAGTATCGAAGAGCACAATATCTCTGAAATTTTCAGAGTCGAGCTGAAGGTGGAAGACGGAAAGATAAGGTTTGAAGACGGAAAAACCTATGTAACTGTTGAGTACAGGGAGAATAACACGTGTTTCCCCTGCCACATGAAGGCAATCCGGTCGGCTAAGGACAGCAACATGGGAATCTGCCTGAGTATTGATGACAGTGAGCGAAATGGCGCGCTGAAAAACTACAAGATGGCGCTTGACAGGATGAATGCCGTAACAAAGATGAAGGACCAGTTCACGGCAAACATCACGCATGAACTCAGAACGCCTATTAACGGAATCTCAGGTCTTGTCAAGAGCCTTCTTGATACCGAACTTGACAGCACTCAGGAGGATACACTGAACCTTATTCTCAGATGCTGTTCAAACATGACAAAAATCATAAATGATATCCTTGATTTTGCAAAGATTGAAGCCGGCAAGCTGACCATCGAGAACAGGGAATTCAATTTGAAGAAGCTTCTTGATGAAATTATGGCACTCAATGCATCGGTCATGAATGAGAAGGGTCTCAAGTTCATGATTGACATCGGACACAACATCCCGACAATGGTCATCGGCGATGATTTGAGACTTGGTCAGGTACTCAATAACCTTTTCTCGAATGCAATCAAGTTTACTGAGCAGGGAAGCATCGGCTTCGAGGTTTCCGTGATTGACAGGAAGGATGATACTGTTGAACTTATCTTTGTAATTATTGATTCAGGAATCGGAATAGGCGAAGACGAAAAGGACAAGCTGTTCACGAGCTTTTCACAGGTCGACGGATCAATTACGAGAAGGTTCGGCGGTACCGGTCTCGGACTGGCAATCTGTAAGCAGCTTGTCGAGCAGATGGGCGGCAGGATAGGCGTTCAGAGTGAAAAAGGAAAGGGTTCAACCTTCTCGTTCACAATCAAGGTAGGTGTTTCGGGAAACGATACTATCGGCGAAACAGGCGGAATGCACACCTACAAGACGTCGTTCGTAAAGGTAGACAAAAAGTCGAGCCTCTCAAAGGTTGAGGAAGAGATCAGAGGCTACAACGACATAGATGAAATCTTTAAGAATGAGGGCGACGAGAAGGATGACGAGAGAGTTCAGCTTGAGGGCGAACTCGAGAAGCTTGTCATCTGCATTGAGCTTGGAACCTGGGACAAAGCGGAAATGATTGCAACGAACATGAAGACTTCACCGATTATCGCTGCAGACGGCTACGGACGAAAGGTCTTCGCGCTTTTGCTCGCAATCAGAAAGGAAGACCATGACAGGTCAATTGAGCTTGCCGAGGAGCTGTGCAGTCTTGAGAATGTTCTGTGGGATTAGCTTTTCATATAAAAAGCAGGAAAGCATTGATGGGGTTGTAAAATGGAGAAAAGTAATATTCTGCTCGTAGATGACGTAACTTCAAATCTTATGACGCTGACTGACATCATCAGGGAGGCAGGCTACATTGCCCGCCCGGTGACTGACGCGGATCAGGCGAGGGATGCTATTGCGGCAATGATTCCCGATCTGATTCTGCTTGATGTTACTATGCCGGGAACCGACGGCTTTTCCTTCTGCCAGATGCTTAAAGAGGATGTGAAGACAAGGGACGTTCCGGTAATATTCATTTCGGGACTGACTTCTTCGGCCGATAAGGTAAAAGGATTTGAGGTGGGAGCGGTCGATTTCATCACAAAGCCGTTCGAGAAAGCTGAAATACTTGTCCGTGTTGCAAATCACCTGAAGATGAACACGATGCAAATGGAGCTTGAGAATTACAGCGAGCGCCTCAGTAAGCTTGTAAACAGGCAGTTTTTCAGAATCAATGAGGAACGCAAAAACCTTGTAAATGCACTTGCCCGAATAGTGGAAATGCGTGATAATACTTCCGGAAAGCACCTTGACAGTGTGGCTAAGAATTCAAGGATTCTTGCCATGGGTCTTCAGCTTACGAGGAAATACGAGAAGATTATTCCGAACAATTTTGTCGACACCATAGATGTGTCATCAAGGCTCCATGACATAGGAAGCATTGTTGTTCCGCGAGACATCATTTTTAAGTCCGGTATGCTCTCCGAGAACGAGCTTGAGATTACCATGACGCACTGCAAGTACGGTGCGCGCCTGCTTTCCGAAATCTACAGCGACAACTCGGCAAATCTTTTCTTTAAGATGGCGATGACGATTACCGCCTGTCATCATGAACACTATGACGGAACAGGCTATCCGAGCGGACTCGCCGGCGACGACATTCCGATAGCCGCAAGGATAGTTGCCGTGGCTGATGCCTTTGATTCGCTTCTTGTAGAAAAGGCATACAAG
>JAZLIL010000207.1:0-4095 GCA_045617405.1 Lachnospiraceae bacterium
GAGGCGAAGAACGCAATCAGCCACCGCGGCAAGGGCCTTCGCGCGATGCTTCAAATTCTTCAAAAATCCTGTTGACAATCGTCTTTCAATAATATATAATATGCCTTGCGTCGTTAAGAGCATGCGGGTGTAGTTCAATGGTAGAACACTAGCCTTCCAAGCTAGACACGTGGGTTCGATTCCCATCACCCGCTTTTTGCATATCAAAGTGCAAAAAGTACAGGTTAAGCCGTACGTTGTGTGCCAGTAGCTCAGTTGGATAGAGCAACGGCCTTCTAAGCCGTGTGTCGGGGGTTCGAATCCCTTCTGGCACGTTTCCATATTGATAAGTGAATATGGATCCGCTTGACTTTACATGGTGGATATAGCGCAGCTGGTTAGCGCGCCAGATTGTGGCTCTGGAGGCCCTGGGTTCGAATCCCAGTATCCACCCTCTATTTAGGGCTATCGCCAAGCGGTAAGGCACAGGACTTTGACTCCTGCACTTCGCCGGTTCGAATCCGGCTAGCCCTGCTCAAGGCATGGTTGGCCAGTTGCCTATTGTGGGATATTAGCTCAGGCGGTAGAGCACTTGACTTTTAATCAAGTTGTCCCGGGTTCGAATCCCGGATGTCTCATGTAAATGAAGGGTTGCAGAATAGCAGCCTGAAAAATTCGGTAATTAACGTTTTGGACGTTGATTATCGTTTTTTTGTATTGGCAGCAAAGATTTTTCGGAAGAGCGGCCAAATAACATGCTCTATTTCTTGCATTTGACAATACAATGGTATAGAATAAGTTTGTTATAATGATAGTGGGGGTATGCGCAAAATCAGGAGATTGATATGGATTATTTTGATGGAGCGAAAATTCTTCTGGTTGAAGACGATGAGGATTTGTCATACATCATGAAGCTTCAGCTGGAAAACAGCGGGTTTGAATGTGATCCCGCAAAGAATCTTGCCGAGATTAACGAATGCCTTGATACGACAATCTACGATCTCGTAATCCTCGACATGATGCTGCCGGACACAGACGGTATTTCAGTGTGCAAGAAGATCAGGGTCAACAGCTCGTGTCCGATTCTTTTTGTGAGCTGCGTGGTGGAGAGAAATGCGATTATCGAGGCACTGTCGGCAGGCGGAGATGACTACATCGTGAAGCCCATTGACATTGAGCTCCTTGTGGCGAGAATCAAGGCGAATCTGCGCCGCAGTCCGAACTTCACAAAGAAGGACAGGTGCGTTGAGCTTAAGCGGATAATTCTTGATGAAGGACGTCACACTGTCTGGAGACGCAATGATGACGGAACTAAGGGAGAGGTAATTTCGCTCTCGCCGATTGAGTACAAAATCATGGCGCTGTTCATTTCAAAACAGGATCAATTGCTTCTTTATGATGAGCTTTACAGATGCATCTGGGAATCGGACGATCTCGGAGATGTCAGAACAGTCATGGTGCATGTTTCAAATCTGAGAAAGAAGCTTGATTGCGGCGGAGAAGAAATGATTCACACGGTCAGAGGTGCCGGGTACATCTTCAGTGATGAGTGAGTGATTTCGCGGTTCAGAGGTGCCGGTTACAGCTTCGGTGATGTGTGAGTGATTTTGTATACGGAGGAAATGACATATGAGCCTAAAATCAGGTCTGGCGGCATTTTTCAGAAATGTTGCGGACGGGCTTGATAAAGAGAATAAATTCGATGACTTTGAAAGGGTTATCGAAGACGCAGCAGCGAAGTCGGCGGAAGAGGAGGTCAATGCCCTCGATAAGATTCTTCAGGCCGATGTCAGGAGCAAGGACAAGAGCAAGGATGAAGCTGTTCTTATCAGAAGCATGCTCTCACACAACGTCAGAATGCCACTTTCTATTATCTCCGGTTACGGTAATCTGCTTTCGAGCGGACTCATTGAGGATGGGCCAAAAAAGGAAGAGGTCATCAGGAAAATCTGCGGCAACATCAAGTATCTGTCAAATGTTCTTTCGCTGATCATTGACGGCAATGAGAGAACGGGAATTAATTACAATTTTGAAGACATGGATCTTGTCAGGTGCGTTAAGGAGACGGCAGGGTACGTTCTTGAGACAGCGAAGAGATTCGGCATCAGGGTCCAGGTCAACAGCTCCAGGGAAAATGTACTGATCAGCGGTGATTACACGCAGATAATGAGAGTGATTTTCAATCTCTTTGAGAACTCCATCAAATACATGGGCAGGAGCGGAACAATCGCAATGACGATTGAGGAGATTGAACCGGGAAAGGCTCTCCTTATTTACAAGGATGACGGCAAGGGAATGAATCCGGTGGAGGCAAAGAAGATTTTTGAGAAGGGCTTCCGGGGATCGAACAGTGAATACGGCACGGGAATGGGCATGTACTACGTTGAAGAAGTGGTCAAGGCTCATTGCGGAAACATCGATGTTCTGACGGATTATGACCGCGGAATGTGCTTTTACATCAGAATCGGCTACAGAGTGTGCGAATAAGCGGCACTTTGGAGCCGATTTTTCCTCTCTTTTTTTATTCTTTGATAAAATCTGTCGTTAATTCTTCGCAAATCTTTATACTCATATTCAAACAACTTCACGATATGCAAAATTGAACAAAATTCTTTAAAAAACCTTTAGACTTCCGGAAATAATCTGTGATATAATAACAATGTGTTATAGTCGGAAACTATCAAACATGTAGAAAAACAGTTAGAGAGGTGCGAATCGTGAAGAATAATCAATTATTACCTTTTGAGAGAAACCGTTACTATTCCGGAAAGATGCTGACTTCAGCCGATTTCCAGATTGAGCAGCTGTACATGAACAACAAACGCCGTTTTCTGAACGGAGTCATGTTCGGATCGGGTATTGTCTGCGGCTGCAGTGTTTTCAGTCTTGATGATCTTTCTATTCTTGTGGAGAGCGGTGTCGCGGTTGATGACTACGGACGCGAGATCGTAATTGAGTCCTCCGTCGTAAAGAAACTTTCAGCCATTGAGGGCTTTGAAGAGCTTCACAGCAATGATGTTTTCCTTTGCCTTCGCTACAAGGAGGAGGATGTTCATTCTGTATATTCGGTAGGACATCAGAGCAGCAAGGGAAATGAGTATGAATTTAACCGTATCAGTGAAGGCTTTGAATTCTTCCTTGTTGATGAAGATGCGGTTGAAGAGGATTTTGCTCTCGATGATGAATTCCTTACAAATCAGTGCCTCTATGAAGATTCCGACTTTGAAGTAACGTTGACAATTCCATCTAAGGTAGCGAAAGGAAAGAGTGTTAAGGCTGTCGTTAAGGTAACAAAGAAGTCTGACAGAAGGGCCAAGTTCTCCTACATCGGAACGCTTCAGACACCTGTCTTTACATCAGCCGACGGCGAGCATGAGATTACTTTCTCATTTGATGACATAAGCCTCTTTGAGGGTCAGAATGTTACGAAGGAATGCTGGATGAAGGCTCAGGAGACTGAAATTGACGGTGCAGAGCTCATCATGAAGGCAGGAAGCGTCAAGGCTTCCGTCGATGGACTTGATGTCGCAACTTCAACAGTACTTCCCATCAAGGTGAGCATCCTTGATGTGTCTCCCGAGCTGCTCATCACTTCGGAGATTGCAAAGCTCAGTCTTGAAATGAGATTCTCCGTAGGACGCCGCGACTATCTCAAGCTTGCGAAGCTTACTCTTGTTCGTACCGAGAGTGCTTACATCATCGATAAGATTACAGAATCAAAGGTTAAAAAGTATATTGCAACCCCGTCAGAGTACAGCGACCGTATCAAGTATCTCTCATTCTTCGGAGCTTCGGGATCGGAGCAGGCAAGCTTCGGCGACAAGAGTGAAGGCCCCGGTCTCATTGGAAGAACCGAGAACACGGGGAGCCGTTACCAGATTGCAACCGGTACGCTCGAGATTCCCCTCGGTGACAAGGTTCACAAGGGAGATGTCCGCTATTCCGGTGAGATTATGCATGGTCTCGGCAAGGGCAATGTTTACGTGGAAATTGGTTACGAGTGCTTCGAGGACGACATGTCAATCGGAACAAACGCAAAGAGCACCATCTACGGCAAAGCAGACCTCTTCGAAGGTGCCGGCGACAAGCTTACAGGTATCGAGACAGCAGTCAAGG
>JAZLIL010000208.1:0-10813 GCA_045617405.1 Lachnospiraceae bacterium
AGACCGCTTGGCCTCCGACTTTGTTTAGATGGATAAGGAAGAAATCCTTAGAATGATAGAAGAAGAAGGAGTTGAGTTTATCAGACTGCAATTTACCGATATTTTTGGTAATCTGAAGAACATTGCCGTAACACCTTCGCAGATGGACAGGGTGTTTGGTAATCAGTATTCTTTTGACGGTTCCGGTCTTTACGGCGGTATCTGTGCCGGGGATGATACGCTCTATCTTTATCCTGATTTTTCGAGCTTTGTTATTCTGCCCTGGAGACCTCAGCAGGGGAAGGTTGCAAAGATGATCTGTGATGTTAAGCACAGGGACGGCAGCGACTGTCCCGAATGCCCGAGGACAATTTTGAAAAAAGTTATTGATATATGGTCAAAGAAAGGCTACAGCTTCAAAATTGATCCCGAGTGTGAATTCTTCCTTTTTCACACAAATGAATCAGGAAAACCTACGACTGAGACGCATGACAGCGCAGGCTACCTTGATGTAGGTCCTGTCGATTTTGGAGAGAATGCGAGACGTGACATGGTACTTAATCTCGAGGAAATGGGATTTGAAGTTGAATCCTCCCATCATGAGAAGGCACCTGCACAGCATGAGATAGATTTCAAGGAATCAGATGCGCTTCTTTGCGGTGACTCCATTATGACATTCAGGTTTGCTGTCAGGAGCATTGCAGCACGATTCGGACTATATGCAACGTTCATGCCGAAGCCCATTACCGATCTTCCCGGTTCCGGAATGCATATAAATATCGCCGTTTATAAGGACAAAAAGCCGTTGTTTGATTTAGATGACGGGATTAATCCAAACAAGGCCGCAAGTTGCTTTGCTGCCGGAATCATGGAACATGCGAAGGCTCTTTTTGCTATAACAAACCCTATCGTAAATTCCTACAAGCGCGTTCTTACACGTTTTGCAAGGAAGGGCGAGACTACCTGGACTACTAAGGGTGAGAACGCTCTTTATAAGCTTGAGGACTGCTTCGGTTCGTTAAAATGCAAGATTAAGTTCCCCGATACTTCTGCCAATCCCTACCTGGCACTTGCTGTGTGTATTGCTGCAGGAATGGATGGAATTGAAAAGGGAATCTTAGAAAGCGGTTTTACCGGAGAAAACTGCCATCTTCCCGAGAACCTGAAAGAGGCCGTAACGGCTCTTAGAAACGACTATTACATTGTCGATACCTTAGGCAGCAATTTTGTTAATCTCTATACCCGGGCAAAGATGGACGAGTGGAATGAGTATATGACTCAGGTTTCTGAGTGGGAAATAGACAAGTACCTGTTTAAGATCTGATTTGGTGTATCATGAGCGGAGTCTTAATCTCAATGCCAACGCCTGAAGATTCGCTTCGCATTGCGAGGTTTCTTCACAGCACGGGCATTTCACAGATTAATACATGTGCCTTAGGAAGCGAGGTATTAAGGGAGCTTGGCAACGACGTCACTTCTGTAGTGGTGTGCGGTGGCAGGCTTCCCGACATGAGCATAGTTCAGCTTTTTGAATACGCACCCGACGATGCTTCGATAGTTGTAATGGCAAATGTCGCAATTCTTGAGAACTGCCCGTCCCGGTGCATCAAGCTTGCCACTCCGATAAGGCTAAGCGATCTGTACGACACGGTCACGATGCTCATGCATGAAAATGAGCGGAAAAGAAAGAAGCCGCACATGCGCACAGGAAATGAGAAGGCAGCTGTCGATTCGGCTAAGAGGTTGCTCATGGAGCGCAATGAAATGACTGAACCTGAGGCGTATCGCTACATCCAGAAGTACAGCATGGACTACGGACTTAAGATGGTCGAAACCGCAGAGAGGATACTCGCCGTAGGCAAGTCTTAGGTTTCCCCCTCTTATCGCGAAACACTGCGACGACCTAAGTGTTTCTATCTATATTAGTAGGATTCTAAATGTGGACCTGCGTATTTTAGGAGGAATAAATAATGAAGTTTACAAAGATGACGGGATGCGGGAATGATTATGTTTATGTCAATGGGTTTATTGAAAGGGTTGACCCGGAGAAGAAGCCTGATCTTGTGAGGTGGCTTTCGAACAGGAACTTCGGAATAGGATCGGACGGGGTGATTTTTATTAATCAGGGGATAAAAGCGCCGTTTGAGATGGAGATGTATAATGCTGACGGGACAAGGGCAGAGATGTGCGGGAACGGGATACGGTGTGTTGCAAAGTACATCTTTGATCATGAAATGTGCAAGGACAGGAAGTTTGAAATAGAAAGTTTTGGAAGCGTTAAGTATATTACTGTAACGGAAGTGAACGAAGACGGAAAGGCAAAAAGGGTTAAGGTTGACATGGGAAGCCCGATATTAAAGCCTGCTGAAGTTCCGGTTACGCTATGCAATGAGAAAGAGGCTGTTATTGGCGAAAATGTGAATGTGCTCGGAAATGATTATGCGATTACGTGTGTTTCCATGGGAAATCCGCATGCTGTTACGTTTATGGACAGTATTGGAGAGCTTGATCTTGAGTCGATAGGACCGAAGTTTGAGAATAATCCTATTTTTCCCAACAGGACAAATACAGAGTTTGTTAAGGTAAAGAGCCGCGATGAAGTTGATATGCGTGTGTGGGAGAGAGGCACCGGAGAAACGCTTGCGTGCGGAACAGGGTGCTGTGCAACAGCGGTAGCGTGCATTTTGAACGGACTTACCGATGAGACTGTAAAGATTAATGTCCTCGGCGGGCAGATTATCGTAAACTGGGACCGTGAAAACAATAAGGTGTTTATGGAAGGACCTGCTGTTACTGTTTTTGAAGGTGAGATAGAGATAAACGGTTACAGTTATGAATTGCGCAAATGATTTTGTTGCATTTTTAAATTTCAACTGATATATTTAAATTATAATTTTTTAAACATGGAGGTTTTATCATGAGGTATGAAATTAAGGGAACTCCTCTTCCTGTTGTTGAGGTTACACTTGATGCAAACGAGACAATCGCATGTGAAAGCGGTGCCATGAGCTGGATGACATCAAATATGGAGATGGAGACACAGTCCGGTGGAATCGGTAAACTTTTCTCAAAGGCTATTTCAGGTGAGCATCTTTTCACTAATAACTACACAGCTAAGGGTGGTCAGGGTACAATCGCTTTTGCTTCAAGCTTCCCCGGAAACATTATCGCAGTTGAGGTTAAGCCCGGTCAGGACATCGTTTGCCAGAAGTCGGCTTATCTTGCATCAACTCCCGGAGTCGAGCTTTCGATTTTCTTCCAGAAGAAGGTCGGAGCAGGTTTCTTCGGAGGTGAAGGATTCATCATGCAGAAGCTTTCAGGAAGCGGTATTGCATTCCTTGAGATTGACGGAAGCGTGGTTGAGAAAGAACTTGCAGCAGGTGAGCAGATTATTATCGATACAGGTTATCTTGCAATGATGGACAGCTCATGTTCAATGGACATCGTTACTGTAAAGGGCATCAAGAACAAGCTTCTCGGCGGAGAAGGCTTCTTCAATACCGTAGTTACAGGCCCCGGCAAGGTTTCACTCCAGACTATGCCGGCTCCTCAGGTTGCTTCTGTTATTGCGCCTTACATCCCTACATCAAGCAACTGATGTTAAGCCCTAATTAATGTTTTCATGAAGGAATAGTCCTTGTAAATTATTAGCCTTTAGACTATAATTAGCAAGGACTATTTTTAATAGCAATTGACATGAGCAAGAAGCGAAGCGGATTGCGAATAACATTGTTTTGGAGGCAGTAATGACACAGTCAAGAACACACACATGTGACCAGCTGAGAATCGAAGATGCAGGTAAAAAAGTCACGATTGTCGGCTGGTATGATAATTTAAGAAAAGTCAGCAAGAACCTTGGATTTCTCGTGCTCAGAGACTTCTACGGCGTTACTCAGGTAGTTATTGAGACGGAAGAGATGATGGAGCGGCTTAACGGCGTCAACAATGAGTCAACTCTTTCTGTTACAGGCGTTGTACGCGAGCGTTCAAGCAAGAACGACAAGCTTGAGACAGGTGCTATTGAGGTTGTTCCCGAGTCAATTGATGTACTCGGAAAATGTATTTACAATGAGCTTCCTTTTGAAATCAACAGAAGTAAGGAAGCTGATGAGACCACAAGACTTAAGTACAGATATCTTGATCTTCGTAATCCCGCAGTTAAGGATAGAATCGTTCTTCGTTCAAAGATTGTAGCAGAGCTGCGTTCAAGAATGATTTCGCATGATTTCCTTGAAATTACGACGCCTATCCTTACATGTTCGTCACCTGAGGGAGCGAGAGATTATCTTGTTCCTTCAAGAAATCATCCCGGGAAGTTCTACGCACTTCCTCAGGCTCCCCAGCAGTTCAAGCAGCTTCTGATGACTTCAGGTTTTGACCGTTATTTCCAGATTGCACCCTGCTTTAGAGATGAGGATGCCCGTGCAGACAGATCACCCGGTGAGTTCTATCAGCTTGACATGGAGATGGCTTTTGCCTCACAGGAGGATGTATTTGAAATCGTAGAGGATGTACTTCCGCCGATTTTTGCAAAGTACGGTATCTGCAAGCAGGCCTCCAAGGCTCCGTTTGTCCGCATTTCATATAGAGATGCAATGGAAAAGTACGGATCTGACAAGCCCGATCTTAGAAACGACCTTCTTTTAACCGATGCAACAGAAGTTCTTGCAAATTGCGGTTTCGGACCTTTTGAGAATGCATGTGTCGAGGCTGTTGTAGTTGATGGCTTTAGCGCAACACGTAAGGTCATCGATAAGATTATGGCTGATGTTGAGGTTCAGTCGGGTCAGAAGGGCTTCTGGTTCAGACTTGACGAGAACGGCGAGTTTGTTGGCGGAATCAGCAAGTTCCTCGTAGATAAGAAAGACGAGGTTATTGCTAAACTTGGTCTGAAGAAAGGCGACTTTGTCGGAATGTGCGCAGGCAGGCGGGGTGATGCACTCAAGGGTGCAGGTGTCTTAAGAAGATTTCTCGGTGCTAACTGTGAGAAGCATATGAAGACTGACTGCTATGAATTCTGCTGGGTTGTTGATTTCCCGATGTATGAGATCGGTGAGGAGTCAGGTGAACTCGAGTTTTGCCACAATCCGTTCTCGATGCCGCAGGGCGGTATGAAGGCACTTTGCGAGGAAGATCCCTTAAGCATCAATGCTTACCAGTATGACCTTGTCTGTAACGGAATTGAGCTGTCAAGCGGCGCTGTAAGAAACCACGATCCTGAAATCATGGTTAAGGCATTCGAAATTGTAGGACTTGCCGAAAAGGATGTTAAGGCTAAGTTCCCTGCTATGTACAACGCATTCTGCTACGGTGCTCCGCCTCATGCAGGAATCGCACCCGGTGTCGACCGAATGGTTATGCTGATTGCCGGTGAGGAGAGTATCCGCGAAATCATTCCTTTCCCGATGAACAAGACGGCTCAGGACGTTATGATGGGTGCTCCTTCCGAGGTTGACGAAAAGCAGCTTAAGGATGTTCACATTCAGATTATTAAAGAAGATTTGCAGTGACATGAACACTATTAAAAAACACATTGCATGCAAAGAGTTTGCGAAAGTATATTTGTTATACGGCTCCGACGATTACCTGAGGAGCCGTTATTGCAATTCGCTTGTAAAAGCACTTCTTGCAGGCGCTGACAGCATGAATCTGAATGTGTTTTCAGATGATTCAATTGATTTGTCCAAAATCCGTGAAGCCTGTGAGACGATGCCGTTCTTTGCGGATAGAAGAGTAGTGCTTGTTAAAAACTCCGGTTTTTTTACAAAGGAATGCGGCCTTGAAGACTATGTGGCCGGACTTCCGGAATTTAGCGTTTTAGTGTTTAATGAATCCGCTGTTGATAAAAGAAAGGCATTTTATAAGGCTGTTTCAAAAGCCGGTTATGCAGCAGAGATTAATGTTCCGGATCGCAGCGGTATGATAGACTATTCAAGAAGCGAAGCAGCAAGGAACGGTTTTGATATGTCCGGGAGAGTGGCTGCACTCCTTGCCGATAATTGCGGCTCAGATCTTTATAACCTGAACAATGAGCTTTCGAAGCTCTTTTCGTATTGCGCCGGAAGAGACAGGATAGATGTCGGTGATTTTGAAGCAATTTGCAGTGTTCAGGTAAGTACGAAGATTTTTGAGCTTACAAATGCAATTGGGACTAACAGCAAGGCTAAGGTTCTCAACGTTTATGCCGATATGCTTGCTGAGAAACAGGACAGTATTGCAATGATTTTTATGATAGCGCGTCACTATCGGATTTTGCTTGCTGTGTGTGATATGAAGAACAAAGGCCTTTCTAACAGTGAGATAATTGAAAAGACAGGCTTGAAAAACGACTGGGTTTTGAAAAACTATTCAGCACAGCTGAAGGCCTTTGATTTTGAGAGGATAAGTACCGGACTCAAACTGATAGAACAGGCTAATGTTGAAATTACTTCCGGAGAAATGACTCCTCAGATTGCACTTGAGACACTTCTTATGTCACTGGTGTAGAACTGATTTTTTTCATAGACGCAATTCACATCAGATTGCACTAAAGACACTTTTATTGTCTTTTTTATAGAATGAAATAACCCGGGGAATCGATAAACGAATCCCCGGGTTATTGGTTTCTGATATTCAGAGTGATAAACGTTTAATATGTTATTTTACTGCTTGAAAAACGTTTAATATGCCATTCCGGTTCAAAATAGGCGATTTGTATGTTATTCCGGTTCAAAACAGACGATTGGTATGTTATTCCACTGTAGCATTTTCGGAAATATAGGTTTCAACCTTATCCCACATGCAAAGCTGCATGATGTAGCCCTTTCCGTATGTTGCAAGAGCATCATCACCGATGCTTGCAATCATAGAATCATAGTCATCTGTTGTAACCTCAAGACCGGCCTTATTAAAGAATGACTGGTAAGCCATGTCATGAAGTGTCTGCTCTTCGGCACGCTTTTTAAGATCTGCCTCATACTCTTCGGTGGTCATCTGAATGTAATCCTCAAAGCTTGAGTAAGGGTATGAACCCTGGTACTGATAATAGAGGTTGTTGAGGTATGCGTAGTTGTACTCATCCTGGTACTTAAGGAGTGCCTTCATGTTCTTAACATACTTGTCGGGATACGATGAAGCGGAAGAGTGATCGATAATATACTTGGGCGCGTATTCGTCTATGTTCTTCTTCTCATTTGTTGATCTGAGGTATTCGATGTAGCCCTCAAGTGTATCAGCGTAATCACCATAATTTTCCCTGATAAAATCATCAGTAAGATCGATTTCCTGGTAAATACCGTTTACAGTGATTGCAAAGACTGCGTCTTCACCTGCAAGGTTCTGATCGAAGTAGTCATCGGGGAAAGTTACGTTAATATCAAACTGATCTGTGGGATGATGTCCGATGAGCTGCTCTTCAAAGCCACCGATGAGAGTTCCTTCACCTACAACAAGGCGCTGATCCTCAGCTGTGCCGCCATCAAATACTTCTCCGTTTACTGTTCCCGAATAGTCGATGTTGATTTCACTGCCGTTTTCAATCTTCATGTCAACATCTGCAAGAAGCTGAGCATGATCGGTGCGAATCTTTTCAAGATCTTCTGAAATCTTATCGCCGGAATACTCAATCTCTGACTTGGGGAATGCTATATCAACAGGCTCAATTGTTGTAACAAGATTTTCAACTGTAACTCCCTTCATCATACCATCGTCGGTAAGCTGTGCAGAAAAGTTACTCGATGACTTTGTCGTGTTCACTTTTACATTAATTGCGTTGTAGATGATAAATCCGACTGATGCAATACAAAGAGCCGCAACAACGATTACAATTACTAACGAAGCAGTTTTGAATCCCTTTGATACGGGCTTCTCCTGTGCTTCAACCACATTTTTCTTTTTAATCTTTCTGGTACTCATTTTCTCCTCCATGGTAAATAAAATTAAACCTTGTCTATTATATACTGTTTTTAGATTTTAGTCCATACAATTTTAAGATTTAATGGTTTATTTCTGCTTTACAAAAGGCGGCAGGTTTATTAAAATTGTACTAGGATTTTATTGAACAGGAGGAGGTTTTTATGAGTTTCTTTAAAGAATTAAGTGAGGATATTTCGCACAACGCTGATGATATGAATGAATCTGAAGCTGATGAAATTATTGGGGATCTTGTTGATGATTCCGATGTTATCCCTGCTGAGGATACTGATGAGACGGGCATCGACGAGGAACTTCTCGAGAACTATTACGATGCCGATGAAGCAGCTGAAGAGCCTGAAGATGCGGCAGATGATGAAGACATTGAGGTTGAGATCGTTGAAGAAGAGGATAAGGCTCCTACCTTTGCTTCGGCACGTCCCGCGACCAGTGAGTCTTCGGACCAGGTTACCGTAATTACAAAAGGTACAACCATCAACGGAAGCATCGTTTCCGACTGTTCACTGAATGTTATGGGAACCATCAATGGTGACATCAACTGCGTCGGAAAGCTCACAATCACAGGTGTTGTAAAAGGTAATTCCCAGGCAAGCGAAGTATTTGTCAACACAAAGAAGCTTCTTGGAAACATTGATTCGGACGGCGCTGTTAAAATTGGCATCGGAACTGTAATTATCGGTGACATTAAGGCAGGAAGCGGTGTTATTGCCGGTGCCGTAAAGGGTGAAGTTGATGTCACGGGTCCGGTCGTAATTGATTCGACGGCAATCATCAAGGGTAATGTCAAGGCAAAGAGTGTTCAGCTCAACAACGGTGCGGTTCTTGAGGGTTATTGCTCACTTGTTTACTCCGATGTTGATATCGATGATATCTTCGAAGATAACTAATTTAAGAAAGCGAAGTGTTTTATATGGCTAAGTATAAAAGAGTGCTCTTAAAGCTCAGCGGCGAGGCACTTGCAGGCGATAAGAAGACAGGTTTTGATGAGGCTACCTGTATAGAAGTTGCTAAACAGGTTAAAAAGCTTACAGATGAGAAAATCCAGGTCGCCATTGTAATTGGCGGCGGTAATTTTTGGAGGGGAAGAACTTCCGAAACTATTGACAGGGTAAAAGCAGACCAGATTGGAATGCTTGCAACAGTGATGAACTGCATATACGTTTCCGGAATCTTCAGATTCGTCGGGATGAAGACAAAAGTTTATACACCGTTTATCTGCGGAGATGTTTCGGAGGTCTTTTCAAAGGACAAATGCATTGAAGCTCTTGATAATAATGAGGTTATCTTCCTTGCCGGTGGAACAGGTCATCCCTATTTCTCAACTGATACAGCAACAGCTCTTCGCGCCATTGAACTTGAGTGTGACATCATTCTGATGGCTAAGGCAATTGATGGTGTTTACAGTGCTGATCCAAAGATTGATCCTGCAGCTGTCAAGTATGATGAGATCAGCTTCAGTGAGGTACTTGACAAGCAGCTTAAGGTAATTGATCTTACAGCGACTGCACTTTGTACTGAAAACAATATGCCTCTTTATGTGTTCGCACTTCAGGAAGAAGATAGCATTGTAAATGCGGTAAACGGAACAGTTAAAGGGACAAAGGTATTTTAATATTTATGGAGGAGATTATGAACGAAAGAGTAAAGCCTTTTGAGGATAAAATGAACAAGACAATGGAGGTTCTTAAGGAAGAGTATGCATCTATTCGTGCAGGACGTGCCAATCCCCACCTTCTTGACAAACTGAAGGTTGATTACTACGGAACACCTACACCCTTTCAGAGCGTAGCTAACATTTCTGTTCCCGAGGCAAGAGTTATAGTGATTGCTCCTTGGGAACCGAAGCTTATCAAGGAGATTGAGCGCTCTATCCTTGCTTCAGACATCGGAATCACTCCTTCAAACGACGGTAAGGTAATCAGACTTGTATTTCCTGAGCTTACAGAAGAAAGAAGAAAAGACCTTGTAAAGGACATCAAGAAGAAGGCAGAAGCAGCAAAGGTTGCTGTCAGAAACATCAGACGTGACGGAAACGATGCAATCAAGAAGGCAGGCAAGGCTTCGGAGATTTCCGAGGATGTTGAGAAGCAGATAACCGATGAGATTCAGAAGGTTACCGACAGGTTCATTGCGGACATCGATAAGCTCTGTGATGATAAGTCAAAGGAAGTAATGACAGTCTGATTCACAAATAGTTCATATAGAAGATTATAATGGAGTATGCCAAAGATTCCCGAAGATATGCTTTGGGAATCTTTTGTGCATATACAGGTGGAAACTTATGCTTAATAGAATAGAAGGCGCACCGGAGCATGTTGCAATAATAATGGACGGAAACGGCAGATGGGCCCAAAAGCGTCATCTTCCGAGAAAGGCCGGTCATGCAGAGGGTGCCAGAATTGTAGAGGATATCTGCCGTGCTGCAGATGAGCTTGGAATCAGGTATCTGACAGTTTTTGCCTTTTCAACTGAAAACTGGAAGAGAAGTGAAGAGGAAGTTGGCGCCCTGATGGAGCTTCTGACTAACTATCTGAAAGGCTGCAAGAAGAAGGCTTTTGACAATAACATGCGTGTGCGTGTTATCGGTGATATTTCCGCACTTTCGGCACCGCTCCAAAAAAGTATTGTTGAGCTTGAAGAGTATTCAAAGTCGTTTTCAGGGCTCACCTTTACCGTTGCTATTAATTACGGTGGAAGAGACGACATTACACGTGCCGTCAGGAAACTGGTGAAAAAGGTTGAAAACTCTGAACTTGATTTTTACGATATTAGTGAGAATAATATAGCTTGCGAGCTTGATACTTCGTACATGCCCGATCCCGATCTTCTAATCAGGACAGGCGGTGAGAGCAGAATCAGTAACTTCCTTATGTGGCAGTGTTCCTATACGGAGTTCTACTTTACGGATGTTCTCTGGCCTGAT
>JAZLIL010000209.1:0-8705 GCA_045617405.1 Lachnospiraceae bacterium
TCCGACTTAGAGCCCATCGTTCTCGGTACGATTGTAATCTTCTGAACCGGCTCCGCATTCTTCTCAAGTGCCGCAATAAGTGCATGCCCTGTTTCGTGGTAGGCAACAGTCTTCTTTTCCTGCGGTCCGAGAATTCTGTCCTTCTTTTCCTTGCCGGCAATGACAACCTCGACCGACTCAAAAAGGTCAGACTGGCGGACAACCTCACGTCCTTCCTTAACGGCAAGAATAGCCGCCTCATTGATAATGTTTGCAAGATCCGAACCGGCACACCCCGATGTTGCCTGTGCAATCTCCTCGAGATCGACGGTCTCATCCATTTTTACGTTCTTGGCATGTACCTTCAGAACCTCAATTCTACCGCGAAGATCGGGCTTGTCTACAATGATTCGCCTGTCAAAACGACCCGGACGCAAAAGTGCCTTATCAAGAATCTCAGGTCTGTTTGTGGCCGCAAGGATAACGACACCCTTTGAGGTGTCAAAGCCGTCCATCTCGGCAAGAAGCTGGTTGAGGGTCTGCTCGCGCTCGTCATTTCCGCCACCGTAACGCGAATCCCTGCTCTTTCCAATGGCATCAATCTCATCAATGAAGATGATGCACGGAGCCATGCTCTGTGCCTGCTTGAACAGATCCCTGACTCTTGATGCACCTACTCCGACAAACATCTCAACGAAATCCGAACCGGCAAGCGAAAAGAACGGGACATTTGCCTCGCCCGCAACGGCCTTTGCAAGAAGTGTCTTTCCCGTTCCCGGAGGTCCCACGAGAAGTGCGCCCTTCGGAAGCTTTGCGCCGATTCTTGTGTACTTCCCCGGATTGTGGAGGAAATCAACAAGCTCGTTTATCGACTCCTTTGCCTCATCCTGTCCTGCGACATCCGCAAAGGTAACTCCCGTCTTCTTTTCCACATAGACCTTGGCATTGCTCTTTCCTACTCCGAGCCCGCCGAAGCCGCCTCTTTTGCTGATAATCCTGAATGCAATCAGCATGATTCCGTAAACAAGAACCATTGGAATCAGCCACGAAAGAAGCTGGGTAAGGAATGTGTTCTGTTCAACCTTTCTGTAGTATTCAACACCTGCCGCATCAAGCTTACCGGCAAGCTCGGGATCACCCATGTTTCCGGTGACATACGTCTTTTCCACAAGACGCCCCTGCAGATCAAGCTCGCCGAATGTCTTGAACGTCAGGTAGCTTTCATTGACCGAAACACTCTTAATCTTTCCCGCCTCGAGCATCTTAACAAATGAATCGTAGGTTACCTCGGCATCGTAACTGTTGTTGTCCGTTTGTCCCATGTAACCGAAAACACAAAACATAATGAATAGCATCAGCACAAATATCAGTGCTCCGGCTCCCGGAAAATTCGGTTTCTTTCCGTTGTTATTTTTGTCTTCGTTATTATTGCTGCTGTTCATATAAAAACCTCCAAGGGGGTATCATTCGAATTGTAACACGCTATTTCCTATAAAGCAAAGAAAAAAGGCAGCCATCAGATTCTCAGTCTGATCAAGCTGCCTTGTTTACCGGTTAAACCCGAAATGCCGGTTCCTGTATTTTGACTCCTAGCAAATGCCAGGTGGGTAACCGCAGATGAACGTCTGTCTTCCCCTGCAGGGGGGCCTGACATAATCTCAACAATGTAGGAATCCCGTTTAAAGTGATGTAGGTTCAAAATTACAGGAGTTATCGAACACCCCAGGTCGTTTCTATGATCAGATTATATATCACAAGTTATTAAAAATCAAGCTATTTTTTCAGAAAAATTTTTAAATTCATGCTAAACTTTCTGATAAATTTACCGACACGGTGCAAATTGTGTAGGCAAAACGTTTCTCTGCACGATACAGCGACAAGCATCATCACTGTCCGGAAAGCTTTTCATATTCCTCGCGGGAAATACCGGAAAACGTGAAAATAAATTCTGTCCCGACGTCCTTCTCGCTGACAACGTCAATTGTTCCGCCGTGCTTAAGTGCGATCTGGCGCGCTATCGCAAGACCGAGACCGGTGCCCTTCGCATTCTGGCGAAGCTTTGACTTGTAGAACTTGTCAAAGATGTTCGGGAGCTCCTCTTTGGAAATCCCGACACCCTCGTCGCGAATACTCGCTTTGATGCGCTCTTTACCCGAAAGCGTAATGAACACCTTTGAATTATCATGTGAGAATTTGACCGCATTGTCAAGGATAACAACAAACATCTGTCTGAGGCGGTCATAGTCTCCGAGCATCATACAGATGTCCTCCCCGGCACTAAACTCAATGTCAATGCCCCTCTCGGAGCTGATTGCTTTTAACCCCCTCACTATCTCATCGAAGATTTCAATCAGATTGACAGGCTCCTTCTCAATGCCAAAATCAGGATTCTGCATTTTCGAAAGAAGCAGAAGATCGGTCACAAGACGCTGCATGCTCTTGCACTCCGCAAGCATTCTCCCGTAATATTTTTCGACCTGCCCGGGCTCTGTAACGACACCGTCAACAAGGCTCTCCGTGTAGGCTCTGATAACCGCAATCGGCGTCCGAAGTTCATGCGATACATTCGCAAAAAAGTCAAGGCGCATCTGTTCCATGGTGCGGCGCTCTTCCTCCGCCGCAACAAGCTTCTCCGAAAGAAAATCCAGTGTTCGTGCGAGATCACCGATCTCATCGCCTCTTGAAACATTGGTCTTCGTGCTGTAACGACCTGCTGAAAGCTCAAGAGCCGCAGTCCTCATCCTCCTGATGGGCTTCGTCAGTGACGATACGAAAAACGCCGTCGCAATAAAGGATACAGTGATTGCAAGAAGCACCGACCATCCGAGCATTCTGTAGGTCCTCGAAAGTGTCGCATCAAGCGAGGAAAGCGATGTCGTAAGAAGCAGTGCTCCGCAAACCTCGCCGCCGATTCCGCGGATTGGAACGCCCGCAATCATTCGCGTTTCATCATGAACATCGCTGAAGAATGTCCTCATGTCACTCATTCCGTCAAATGCGGCCGCAATTACCTCGTAGTACTCATTCTGAAGATCGATGATATCCGAGGAGCTTACGGTGTGCAGTCTTTGCGGAAGCGGATTCTTGGCCTTCGAATCGGAAATGCTCCAGATTTCCACCGACTCGAGACTTGAAAGCATGTCAACGTACTCCCAGCATTCGTTATACTCATTTTGAAGAATTGCCGATGAAAAAACCGACGCAACGGTCTCCGCTTTTGCCGTCAGTTCCCGTCCGAATCTGTCCACATAACTCTGGCGGTAAATTCTGATGAAGGTCACGCCGAAGACCAGAACTACAAGACAGATAACGGCAAGCATTGCCGCATAGACCTTGATAAAAAGATTGTTGCGGATCCGTCTTTTTCGCACGGCCCCATTCTTAACGTTATCCATCGGATCAGTCCTTTATTTCAAATCTGTAACCCATGCCCCAGACAGTCACTATGTCCCAGCCCGGATGCTCATACTTGTCAAGCTTGGCTCGAAGACGCTTAATATGGGAATCCACCGTCCTCGTGTCACCGTAGTAATCATAGCCCCAGAGACTGTCGAGGAGATTATCTCTTGTAAAGACCTTGTTCGGATTTTTAGCCAGAATCCACATGGTCTCCATCTCCCTCTTTGTCAGCCTGATCTTCTCATCGGCAATAGAAAGAACGTACTCTTCCATGTCAATAATGAGATCACCTATTTTAAGCCTGCTCTCAGCATCACCCTTTGTATCCTTCGAGGCCGTGCCGTTCCTTGTCATTCTGCGCATGACGGCTCTGACGCGGGCCATAACTTCACTCGGACTGAATGGCTTTACAATGTAATCGTCCGCACCGATGTCAAGCCCCATGACTCTTTCAAAATCCTCGCCTCTTGCAGTGACCAGAATAACGGGAACATCAGAGGTTGCCCTGATTCTCCTGCAGACCTCGTAGCCGTCGATCTTCGGCATCATAACGTCAAGCAGAACACAGTCGGGATTAAACTTTTCAAACATATTGACAGCCTCTTCACCGTCAGCTGCCAGAATAGGCTCAAGACCTTCTTTTCTGCAATAATTAGACAGTACATCAGTGATGTCAGGATTATCATCAGCTATAAGAATATACGACATAAGCTCCCTCCGTTCACAAAATTACACCAATTTTCACTATCATGCACTAATTATATGTAAAAAGTATGTCAAAAACAAGCGATTCCTTACACAATCTGTCGCACATTTGTACCAATACTGACATCATTGTGACATATGCCGGGCGTATAATCCTGTCAGGATGTGATGTAACTTATTAACTATTTTTCAGGAGACAGCTATGGTTAAGTCAAGACTCCACAAATTAATATGTGCAACTCTTCTTGCCGTGCTTCTCTGCGCGCCGTTCTTCCGCGGTACTGTTGCAAAGGCCGCCGGAAGCAAGGACGCAAAACTTAATGTTACCTGTACTTCCATCGTTAGAGGGAAATCATTTCTCCTCAAAGTGTACAACTTAGGCGAAGGCCAGTCGGTTCGTTACACTTCGGAGAATGAGTCTGTTGCGTCCGTCAACATGTTCGGTAAAATCATCGGCATGGGGAGCGGCACAACAAACGTCAAGGCGGAGGTCCTCAATCCTGCAGGATCGATTGCCGGTACACTGTACTGTCAGACATCTGTCGGACCTGCTGCCCTCAGCGTAAAATTCTCAAACGGCAACGACGTTCTCATTGTTCCCGCAGGCGAAAAGCGTACGCTTAAGACCTACATCGTTCCTTCCAATTCTGTTGAAACGCCAAGGTTCTTAAGTCTCGACTACAACGTAGCGAGCGTCACATCTACGGGACGTGTTAAGGGACTTGCCCCCGGAGAAACTTACGTAAAGGCTATTCTTGCTAACAATGAATGTGCCCAGATTAAGGTAGTGGTTATTGACGCCGACGTTTATGAAGCACTTGTTGAGGCTGATCTGTACGAACGGTATGAGGCTTCGTTCTCTATTACCGACGCGGCAGAACACGAAGCCGAAGTCAAGTCGATTATGGCTATGATAACCGATCAGGAGGATGAATCCTCATCAGTTCCCGGTGAAGTAACCAATGCTTCGGGTTCAGCCGTTACGGTTGATCCCGATGATGTGGAAAGCAGACCCGAGAAGGATGATGACAAAACTTCTGACACTGCAAAGACCGCCCCTGAAGAGTCGGCATCTGCAGTATCAACCGACACAGCGAAAACTGAGTCATCCAGGACAGAGGTTCCCGAAAAGAGCAGCTCTGTAATGGTAAGCGATGGTAATTCAATAACCGGAAGCACCAAGTAGTACACACAAGTAAGATAATTAAAGAGGCTGTCACCTTTGTGACAGCCTCTTTTTTCTGTTCCGGTCAATCTCTCAAATATTGTACTGCATCAGTCAATCTTTGCTCCGCATACTCCGCAGAATGCTGTTCCGTCTGCAATCTCAGCGCCGCATGTAGGGCACTTCTTTGCTTCGGGTTCTTCTACTGCTCCGTACATTGTTCCGCACTTCTCACAAAACTTCTTTCCGAAAGGAACAACTGCTCCGCAATTACCGCAAATCTGCTCTTCCACAAAGCTGTCGGCATCAGCTGCTTCCCCGGTGTTGAACATTGTTGAGAAGCCGTCGGAAACGTTAGCCTTGAGCTTTCCCATCTCAACCTCAAGTGACTCGATCATAGCCTTTGCAGTGTCTATCTCACCGCAGATGAGCACAGCGTCAGGTGAAAGTACTTCGCCCTCTGCATGCTTTGCATAGTAGTACTCGCCAAGTCTCTTCTTTGCATCGTCAATAGCTGCTTTCTCATTACGAATGCGTAATGCAAGTTTACCTGTCTCAAGTGCATCAGATGCTGTACCGCCTACGTTCTTTGCTATTGTGTTAAGCTTGTCCAAAAATGCCATAATAATTACCTCCCAAATGCTGTAGTTGATAGGTTCATTATCATAATCTGTCCTTAAAAAAGCATAATCTTCACTTCATACGCCAAAATACTCACTCGTTTGGCTGAAATTACCCGATTATTTTTGCCTTTTTAACAGAATTTCTGACCTTTAATGTCATCTGAGTCAGAATGTTATCAAGTCTGACTCCTGTTGAGAGCATAACTTCTCCGCTTACTTCTTCAAGCTTAATTTTATCAAGATCGTCCTGAAAATCTCTGATTTTATTGAACAGTTCTCTGAATCTTGCATCGCTTGACATGGACTTTTCTACCGTCCTCTTATCGAGCTCCTGCTGAAGAGCAAGAAGAAGTATCTTGTCCTGCTGAAGATGGCTGACCTTTTCTCTCTTGGTTACCTTGTCAATTTCATCTTTTAATGCTTCAATTGTGTACGACTGATATGGATTACCCAAAACAGACACCTCCTTGAAATCAGACGATACTATGCATTCTCTTCCTGGCCGGGCTTTTCAATTTCAACAATCGCACTCTTCTTCATGGGAATACGGCAGTTCTTGTTGTTTCCGAACTCTACGACCACAACCTCTTCCATAACGTCGATGATTACGCCGTAGAAGCCTGCTGTAGTAAGTACGCTGTCTCCGATAGCCATTGAATTCATCAGATCCTGCTGCTGCTGTTTCTGCTTCTTCTGAGGTCTGTACATTGCGAAGTAAAGAAGTGCAATGATTACGACTGCATAAACCACAGTAAGAACCCATGAAGGCATTCCGCCGACTGCGCCTGCTGCTGCCTCAAGATACATAACACCGTTTAACATAAATTTCCTCCGTTCTGCTAATAAGCACCTTAATCATTTTCTTCTGAAAAGCCCTGAAGCTTTTTCCTTTTATAGTCGGCAAACCTCTTTTCCTCAATGGCCTCCCTGATCTCGCACATCATCGTGTTATAAAAATACAGATTGTGCAAAACCATAAGTCTTAACCCAAGCATCTCCTTCGCTTTGAGGAGATGGCGGATATAAGCTCTTGAGTAATTGCGGCATGCCGGGCACCCGCATCCGACCTCAATCGGCCGTTCATCCGTCTCATACTTTGCATTGAGAAGATTGATTTTACCGTGATTGGTATAGGCATGTCCGTGACGTCCGTTCCTCGTAGGATAGACACAATCGAAGAAATCGACTCCGCGCTCCACACCCTCAAGAATGTTCGCCGGTGTCCCGACACCCATCAGGTAAACAGGCTTGTTTTGCGGAAGGCACGGAACTGTCGAATCAAGGATTCTGTACATCTCTTCATGAGTCTCACCTACCGCCAGACCGCCTACCGCGTAACCGTCAAGATTCATTTCCGCAATCTCCATCGCGTGCTCAATCCTGATGTCATCATAAGTTCCGCCCTGGTTGATGCCAAAGAGCATCTGCTGTCTGTTGATGGTCGTTTCAAGCGAATTCAGCCTGTCCATCTCAGTCTTGCAGCGTTTGAGCCACCTTGTGGTCCTGTCTGTCGAAGCCCAGACGTAATCCCTCGTTGCAGGATTGGCAACACACTCGTCAAAAGCCATTGCAATCGTTGATGCAAGATTTGACTGGATCTGCATGCTCTCCTCAGGTCCCATGAAGATCTTTCTGCCGTCGATGTGAGAGTTGAATGAAACGCCTTCCTCCTTAATCTTTCGAAGCTTCGCAAGGGAGAATACCTGAAAACCGCCCGAATCGGTAAGAATCGGTCTGTCCCAGTTCATAAAGCGGTGAAGACCACCCATCTTCTTAACGACTTCGTCACCCGGTCTCACATGAAGATGATACGTATTGGACAGCTCAACCTGTGTTCCGATCTCCTTAAGATCCATCGTAGACACTGCGCCCTTGATTGCCGCAACCGTTCCTACATTCATGAAAACAGGAGTCTCCACCGTTCCATGAACCGTCTCGAGGCGACCGCGCCTTGCCTTTCCGTCTGTACAAAGGAGTGTATACATTATCATTCTCCTTAATCTGTCAAAAACTACTTTCCCTAGTATACATTGTATTTTTGTTTTTGTAAAGCTTGACATCTGTGATGATTAATTGTATTATATGATTCGTGGCTGTCAGAGACAGACTATAGGGGTATAGTTCAGCTGGTAGAATAACGGTCTCCAAAACCGCAGGTCGTGGGTTCGAATCCTACTGCCCCTGTTCCCGTAAGGTAAATTAAAAGCATGTCATTTTCGACATGCTTTTTTCCTTCCCCAGCTTTTCACATTTCTCTTTCCGTCCGGCTTCCCTCAGTTCCCTTTCCGTACGGCTTCCCTCAGATCTCTTTCCGTACGGCTTCCTTCAGTTCTCTTTCCGTACGGCTTCTTTCAGTTCCCTTTCCGCCCTGCTTCTTTCAGCTTTTCAAGAACTGACTCCGGAATGTTCATGTTCCCTCTTCCGATGCCAAGCTCAAGCTCGGGCTTATTGCTTCCATGAAAATCGGTTCCGCCCGAAGGGACAAGTCCGAATCTTCCGGCAAGACTTCTTGCGTAATCCTCGTCGTTGTTCACATTAGATGAATAATACACCTCGATTCCCCTAAGTCCCGCATTCGCAAGCCTTTCGACAAGCGCCTCAAGTTCCGGTTCGGGGAGCTTGTAAATGAGCGGATGAGCAAGTATCGGAATACCGCCGTTCTCCGATATGATGTCGATTGCCCGCTCCGGTGTCATGTAGGTTCGCGGAACAAAGCAAGGACAGTTGTTTCCCAGATACTTTGAAAAGACTGTTTCCATATCCTTAACATAACCTGCATTAACAAGATATCGTCCAAAATGAGCTCTTGTAAGTCGGATCGTAGCCATGTCGTT
>JAZLIL010000210.1:0-15787 GCA_045617405.1 Lachnospiraceae bacterium
TTTCATCTTTGTCCGTCCCTCTCCGCCGTTGTAGCAGCGGGCTTCCATTGCCTTTGCGAGATCTCCGGCGCGGCGGAAGGCGCTGACATAGAGCGGCTCCAGAATGGGTATCAGTGATTTCGCACGTGCAAAGATGTTTCCCGACTCAAAATCGGCTCCGCGAGCCTGCTGAGCCTTCATAATCTTGTCTGTCTCCTCAATCAGGATCGGAATAAAGCGAAGTGCGATTGACATCATCATTGCCATCTCATGAACAGGAACCTTTATATGCTTAAGAGGAGCAAAAATACGCTCCATCGCATCCGTGAGCTGATTCGGCGTGGTCGTAAAGGTCATCAGCGAAGTTCCCATCACAAGTGAAGCAAGCCTGAGCCCCATGAATAGCGCCATTTTTAGTCCCTGATTGGTAATGGTGATTATCCCGAGGGAAACAAGCGTGACATCGCCCGGTGTAAGCATCAGGTTGAAGCACATAGTAAACAGTAACAAAAACAGAACAGGCTTCAGGCCCTTGAATATGAACTTCACCGGCAGCTTTCCGAGAGCTATGACACCGGCTATATAACCTGTAGTCAGAATGTATCCGAAAAAGGTGTCGCCAAAACAGAACATGGACACAATAAAAACAATTGTGCCGATGAACTTTACCCTTGGATCAAGGCTGTGTATTTTCGATTTTGCAGGATAGTACTGTCCTATCGTAATATCTCTGATCATATGTAATCCCTGCTGTTATATTATCTGATTCAATCCGGACTCTTCCACGTTCGCATTTGTAAATGAGTCCTTCTCTTCTATTTCAATTTTGAAAGAATTTCCCGTTTTGCATCCTCTACGGTGTAGATGTCGGTTCGTACAGGGAACCCTGCAGCCCTGAGTCCCGCCATACAGTATGTAACCCGGGGTGCGGCAAGACCGATGCTCTCAAGCTCCTCGTAACGTGCGAAGACTTCCTCCCTGGTCCCGTCCATATAGACACTTCCGTGGTCAAGAACGATGATCCTGTCAACGTAGTTCGCAACATCCTCCATGCTGTGGGAAACAAGTATGACAGTAATGCCGCGTTCCTTCCGGATTTTGGCTATCTCGTCGAGAATCTCGTCACGTCCCCGCGGATCGAGTCCGGCCGTAGGTTCATCGAGAATCAGAATCTCCGGTTGCATCGCAAGCACACCGGCTATTGCAACTCTTCTCTTCTGTCCGCCCGAGAGTTCAAACGGCGACGCATCAAGAAGATCCTCCCCTATTCCGACAGCCTTCAGTGCTTCGTAGGAACGAAGTTCCACATCAAGCTTCGGAATCTTCAGGTTATTCGGTCCGAACTGAACATCCCTGATAACTGTCGTCTCAAACAACTGGTGCTCTGGATACTGGAACACAAGACCAACCTTGCTCCGAAGCTCCTTCATATTAAAATCACGGTCGTAGATGTCCTGCCCGTTGTAGTAAACGGTGCCTGACGTAGCCTTCAGGAGGCCGTTCATATGCTGGATAAGCGTCGACTTTCCGGAGCCCGTGTGTCCGATGAGACCGATGAACTGCCCGTCCGGAATCTGAAGGCTCACATTGTCAAGGCTCTTCGTTTCAAAGGCCATATGCTCATTATATATGTAATTCACTTTATCAAGAATAAGTGACATTTTCTAACTCCTGACTGCCTTCTTCATTGCCTCGACAAACTCCGCTTCCGTCAGAATTCCGTCGGGAAGGTTAAGTCCCGCCTTTTTCAGTTCGAAGGCAAGTGCCGTAACCTGCGGAACCTCCAGGCTCAGATTCCGAAGTTCCTCAACTCTCGAGAACACCTCGCGCGGCGTGCCTTCCATGGCCACCTTACCCCTGTCCATAACAATGACTCTGTCAGCCCCGATAACTTCAGTCATGTAATGCGTAATAAGGATGATTGTAATCCCCTCTGTCCGGTTGAGCTCGTGAATGGTTTCGATAACCTCCCTCCGCCCGGAAGGATCGAGCATGGCCGTAGGCTCGTCAAGCACAATACATTTCGGTTTCATGGCAATGATGCCCGCAATCGCAACGCGTTGCTTCTGCCCGCCCGAGAGTCTCCCCGGTGAGTGTGAGGCATATGAAGTCATACCAACTGCTTCAAGCGCATTTGTCACCCGCGTACGGATTTCCTCCGTCGGGACTCCGAGATTCTCAGGTCCGAAACCGACATCCTCCTCTACCACCGTAGCAATAATCTGGTTGTCGGGATTCTGAAAGACCATTCCTGCTCTCTGCCTCACGTCAAGCGTTTTGGAGCGGTCGGATGTGTTAATTCCGTCTACGAAGATTGTTCCGCCGGTCGGATAAAGCAGTGCGTTTACATGCTTCGCAAACGTTGACTTTCCCGATCCGTTGTGTCCGAGGACAGCAACAAAATCACCCTTTTTGACATGTATATTAACACCGTCAAGAGCAGTCTGAATGCCCTCCACATTTCCTTCTTCGTCACGGCGTATATATTCAAATTTCAATTCTTTAGTATTAATCATGGCAGTATATCCCGTACCTGCAGGTTGCAAGCCTGTCTTTTCCCGGTTGCTGTCTTACCTTGCCGGTCGCTTTTCCCGGTTGCTGTCTTACTTTGCCGGTCGCTTTTCTCGGTTGCTGTCTTTCTATTCCAAAAAGCCACCGCTTTCGCGGTGGCCTTTATTCATTATTTTACGAAAGAAATCGTCATCAGCATTAAACTAACTCAATGATAACTTCCATAGCTGCATCGCCCTTGCGGGGTCCGATCTTCACCATACGGGTGTATCCGCCTGCACGATTAACGTACTTGGGTGCGATCTCGTTGAAAAGCTTGTCAGCCATGTTAATCTTCTTTGTGCCCTTCTTCTTGCCTTCTGCATCGGTAGGAACTTCCGTGATGTCATAGAGGTAAGCATTCATAAGTCTTCTTGCATGAAGTCTTGAGGGAGCATCCTTGGTGATTGACTTTGTCACTGTATCAAAAACATCAACCTTCTTGCCATCAACAACTTCCTTAACACGCTTGCCGTTCTTGTCCTTGCGGGCAACCTTGGCTTCAACTGAAACAGTTTCGAAATTATCCTTTTCCTTAACTGCAAGTGTGATATACTTCTCAGCGATCCTGCGGATCTCCTTAGCCTTTGTTTCGGTGGTTACGATCTTGCCGTGGTAAAGCAGCTGTGTAACCTGATTTCTTAACAGAGCCTTTCTCTGGGCTGCTGTTCTTCCAAGCTTTCTGTAGCCGGCCATGTTAGTTCCTCCTATCTGTATTAGCCTTCTTCATTCATAAGCGATAAATTGAGTTCTTTCAGCTTAGCCTGAACCTCTTCAAGTGACTTATGTCCAAGATTACGAACCTTGAGCATGTCATCAAGAGTCTTGTTGGTAAGCTCCTCAACAGTATTGATACCTGCTCTCTTAAGGCAGTTATACGAACGAACCGAAAGCTCAAGCTCATCAATACTCATCTCGAGAACCTTAACCTTCTCGCCGCTTTCCTTCTCAGGCATAACCTCGATGGTCTTTGCGTTCTCAGAAAGATCGATAAATGAGTTAAGATGTGCACTGAGCACCTTTGCTGCAAGGCTGACTGCCTCGTCGGGTGCAAGTGTTCCGTTCGTGAAAACATCAAGGGTGAGCTTGTCAAAATCAGTAACCTGACCTACACGTGTGTCTTCAACAGTAAGATTTACTCTTTCAACAGGTGTGTAGATTGAATCAACCGGAATAACACCGAGAGGAAAATCCTCCGACTTATTCTTATCTGCACTGACATAACCTCTGCCCTTTGTAATCGTTAATTCCATCTCGAAGCGGCTGTCTGCGCCACCGTTAAGTGTTGCAATAACCTGATCGGGATTTAAGATTTCAATATCAGAATCAGCCTTTATATCACGAGCTGTGACAACGCCTTCACCCTCAAATTCGATGAATGCTGTCTTGGGTTCATCACTGCTGCTGTTGTTCTTGATTGCAAGGCTCTTGATGTTCATAATGATCTCTGTAACATCTTCCTTAACTCCGGGAAGTCCCGAGAACTCGTGAACAACGCCATCAATCTTTACACGGCTCACAGCTGCGCCGGGAAGAGAAGAGAGCATGATTCTTCTTAATGAATTACCAAGAGTAATTCCGTAGCCTCTCTCAAGGGGCTCACAAACGAAACGACCATATCTCTTGTCCTCGGAAATCTCTGCGATTTCGATTGTAGGTTTTTCAAAATCAAACATAGTTTAGAACCCTCCTTTTTCAGTAACTCCTACTTGGAGTACAGCTCGACGATAAGCATCGGATCAACAGGAATATCGATCATCTGATCTCTTGAAGGAAGCTCCTTAACTGTTCCTGTAAGATTCTCCTTGTCTGCCTCTAACCATGCAGGAACTGTTCTTCCGCCGGTAACTTCAAGGATATCCTTATATCTCTGTGCTGACTTAGCCTTTTCCTTAATGGAGATAACATCTCCGGCCTTTACTGTATATGAAGGAATGTTTACGCACTTGCCGTTAACAAGTATATGCTTGTGGTCTACAACCTGTCTTGCTTCCTTTCTTGTTCTTCCGAAACCAAGACGGAAAACTACGTTGTCAAGACGTGTCTCAAGGAGGATCATAAGATTGTCACCTACGGTGCCGTTCTTCATCTTCTGAGCCTTGAGGAAGTTGTTGTGGAAAGGCTTCTCAAGTACACCATAGATGAACTTTGCCTTCTGCTTCTCTCTTAACTGTAAACCATACTCTGAAACCTTCTTACCCTGACGAGCGAAGGATCTGTTTGACTTCTTCTCGATACCGAGTACATAGGGCTCAATACCAAGAGATCTGCACTTCTTTAAAACGGGGCTCATATCTCTAGCCATTCTATTCTACCTCCTGATTAGACTCTTCTACGCTTAGGCGGTCTGCATCCGTTGTGAGGAACGGGTGTAACATCCTTGATGCTGGTTACTTCGATTCCGCATGCCTGAAGTGCACGGATTGCAGCTTCACGACCTGAACCGGGTCCCTTAACCATTACGTCAACGCTCTTTAAACCGTGAACAACTGCAGCTTTTGCTGCTGTCTCAGCTGCCATCTGAGCTGCGTAGGGAGTTGACTTTCTTGAACCTCTGAAACCAAGTCCGCCGGCACTTGCCCATGAAATAGCGTTGCCCTCTGCGTCTGTCAGGGTTACGATTGTATTATTAAATGATGACTGGATATGTGCCTGTCCGCGGTCTATATTTTTCTTGACACGCTTCTTGGTCACTTTTTTTGCTGATGTTGTCTTCTTAGCCATTTAAACGTATCCTCCTGAATTATTTCTTCTTGTTAGCAACAGTACGCTTCGGACCCTTTCTGGTTCTTGCGTTTGTCTTGGTCTTCTGTCCGCGAACAGGAAGCCCCTTTCTGTGACGGATTCCTCTGTAGCATCCAATTTCCTGAAGTCTCTTGATGTTCATGGCAACTTCACGACGAAGATCACCTTCTACCACAACCTCAGCTTCAATAATATCACGAATACGTCCAACTTCTTCGTCTGTAAGATCCCTTACTCTTGTGTCAGGGTTAACATTTGCCTTGGCAAGGATCTTGTTCGAACTTGCTCTGCCGATTCCATAAATATAGGTAAGTCCGATTTCTACACGCTTCTCTCTGGGTAAGTCGATACCACTTATACGAGCCATATTGCGTTTACCTCCGTAAAAAAACATTGTTGACAGTTACTTTTCAGCCGCTTTAAACCGTGACGGCATGCGAAACTGCATCCGTTGAATGTCGCACATTCAGGGCTTTCGCCCACGGTATCACAAATTCTTTGCGCCACTAACCGCGGTGTGATGATCACCGTTATTACAGTCGGTGCAAAGTTGTAACACAGAAAGCAAGTGCTATTCTATATAAATGGAATATCAGCCTTGTCTTTGCTTGTGTTTCGGGTTCTCACAGATGACTCTGATTGTGCCCTTTCTTCTGATGATTTTGCACTTTTCGCAAATCGGTTTTACTGAAGATCTAACCTTCATGCCATTACTCCTTTCAGTAAAAAATCTCGCTTTTTGCCGGAAATTCAGGCATGGCGAATCGAAACCATGACAAAATAACGGACAAAAAACAGTCCAATGTTGATGATAACATGGATATATAATTAAAGCAAGGAAAATTTTCGTAAAATGTAAAAACTTTCCCTACAATAATCCGATAAATGCTATTCGCAATCCGCTTCGCTGCTTGCTCATATAAAAGCGACCTCTTTTCCGATCTTTTCTGCCGCAGGCCGGATTCCTTAATTTCTACTTGTCTCTCCAGATAATGCGCCCCTTTGTAAGGTCATAGGGTGAAAGCTCAAGTGTTACCTTATCACCGGGAACGATCTTGATGAAGTTCATGCGAAGCTTTCCGCTGATGTGGGCAAGAACCCGGTGTCCGTTCTCAAGCTCAACCTGAAACATGGTATTTGGGAGCTTCTCAACTACTGTTCCTTCAATTTCTACAACATCAGATTTTGACATGTTTCCTCCTCATCGTCTCTTTATTGATAACAACTGGGGCTCATCCTCAGTTATCAGTATCGTATTTTCATAATGTGCTGCCAGAGAACCGTCGGCCGTCACAACTGTCCAGTCATCATCGAGCCACTCAACATCATACTCGCCGGCACTTACCATCGGCTCTATTGCAAGCGTCATTCCGGGCTGAAGCCTTACACCTCTGCTTCTCTGATGGAAATTCGGAATCTGGGGATCCTCATGCATTTCGCGGCCAATACCATGACCGACAAGATCTCTTACGCATGAATAACCATGTGCCACAACATAATCCTCAATTGCTGCACCAATCTCATGAAGATGATGTCCGGGCTTTGCAAACTTAATACCTTCAAAGAAGCTCTGCTTTGTTACCTCGATAAGGTCACTCGCTTCCTTTCCTATTTCACCGATCGGCCATGTCCTTGCAGCATCCGACTGCCAGCCCTTGTATATGACTCCACAGTCGATACTGATGATATCGCCGTTCTTTAGAATTCTTTTCTTACTCGGAATGCCATGGACAACTTCATCATTAACAGAAGCACAGATTGCACCGGGATAGCCGTGGAAATTCAAAAATGACGGAATACATCCGAAATCTCCGATAATCTCCCTTGCCTTTCTGTCAATCTGCCACGTTGAAACTCCCTCCTTAACTTCCTTTTGAAGTTCCTCGTGAACAGTCGCAAGAATGTGACCCGCCTCACGCATCAATTCTATCTCGTTTGCGTTTTTGATTGTGATTGCCATGAATCTGCTCCTATTAACCGAGAAGTTTCTCGATTTCACCAAACACTTCGTTAAGTTCCTTTGTGCCGTCAAAGTTTCTGACAACACCCTGCTCTTCATAATATTTAATCAGAGGTTCTGTCTGAGCGTGATAGGTAGTAAGCCTTGCCTTAACAACTTCGGGCTTGTCATCGTCTCGAATGATGAGCTCACCGCCACAGGCATCACAGATACCCTCTGTCTTTGTCGGATGAAATACTACGTGATAGGTTCCGCCGCACTTAAGACATGCACGCCTTCCGCCCATACGCTTTATGATTGCTTCATCGGGAACGACTACGTTGATGGCATAATCAACCTTGTCATTCTTCTTTGCAAGAGCTTCGTCAAGCGCCTTTGCCTGAGGAATCGTCCTCGGAAAACCGTCAAGAATGTATCCGTCCTCGCAGTCGGGTTCGTTAAAACGATCCATTATGAGTTCAAGTGTCAACTCGTCCGGGACAAGCTTTCCTTCATTGATGTAGGCCTGAGCCTTTTTTCCGAGTTCTGTTCCCGCCTTTATGTTTGCACGGAAAATATCTCCCGTTGAGATATGCGGAACACCGTATTTTTCGGCGATCATCTTTGCCTGTGTGCCTTTTCCGGCACCGGGAGCGCCGAGCATAATAATCTTCATTTCTTTTCCCCTCAATCACATCTTAGTTCACACACAATAAAAGCCGTCTCATTGGCTTTCAAAAAAATGCATAATCATCCCGGGTACAAAAGTGCCCGGGATGACACACAATGATCAAATGATCTTCATATTACTCGTTGAGGAAGCCCTTGTAATGGCGGATGAGCATCTGAGACTCAATCTGCTGCATTGTCTCAAGGATAACACCAACAACGATAATGATGGATGTTGCCGCAAATGATACATTGGCATTTGTAACACCCACAAGGATGATCGGGATAAGTGACACGATTGCAAGTGCAACCGCACCGATCATGATAATCTTGTTGAGAACCTTCTGAAGGTACTCAAACGTAGGCTTTCCGGGACGAATACCGGGTACGAAGCCGCCATTCTTCTTTAAGTTGTTCGCAATCTCAATCGGATTGAATGTAACCGATGTGTAGAAGTATGCAAAGAAGATTATGAGTGCTACGTAAATTACGGCTCCGAGTGTATACTTGAACTCGCCCCATTCTGAAACGTCAAACCAGTTCTGCTGATTTAACATATAAAGTACTTTGTTCCAGAAGTTTGTTCTTGAACCGCTTACTCCGAACATACCACAGACGATGATCGGAACCTGCATGAAGGATGAAGCAAAAATAACGGGGATAACACCTGCGGTGTTAACCTTCATAGGGATATAGGAGGACTGACCGCCTATCATCTTTCTGCCCTGCACCTTCTTAGCGTATTGAACGGAAATCCTTCTCTCGGCATCCTGAAGGAGGATAACGAGAATTACCATACCAACGATGCAAACAAGGATGATAACTGCTGCAAGAGCTCCCTTGATTACGTTTCCGGCTCCGAGAATGAACTGCTCAATAAGGTTCATGATTTCCTCGGGAAGTCTTGAAACGATGTTGATAAGGAGGATGATTGAAATACCGTTTCCGATACCCTTTGCGGTAATCCTTTCACCGAGCCACATTGTAAAGCAGGCACCTGCAAGAAATGCTGCGTCAACAAGGAGGAACTCTCTGAGTGTAAGTCTGCCGCTGACGAAATATCCGCTGTTTCCAAAACCGTAAGCCATTGCCGAACCCTCAATGAGTGCGAGCACGATGGTTACGTACCTTGAAATCTCGTTAATCTTCTGTCTTCCGTCTTCGCCATCCTTCTGCATTTCCTCAAGCTTGGGAATAGCAATTGTTAACAGCTGCATAATGATTGATGCAGAAATGTAGGGCGAAACACTGAGTGAGAAAATTGACTGCTGTGAAAATGAACCGCCTGTGAATGTATCAAGGAAGCCGAGGTTCAACTGGCTTGTTTCAAGCCAGTACTGGAACAGCTGATGGCTGATTGCAGGAACGGGGATATGAGCACCGAGTCTTACAATAACGATACACACAAGTGTAAACAACAGCTTCATTCTGATTTCTTTGAGTTCGAACGCCTTCTTGATGGATTTAAACATGCTAGATCACCTCTGCATTTCCACCAAGAGCCTTAATCTTCTCTATTGCGCTTTCGCTGAAAGCATTGACCTTAACATTAAGCTTCTTAGTTAATTCTCCGTTTCCAAGGATCTTAACGCCATCCTTAGGGTTATTGATAAGACCGATCTCCATGAGTGACTCGATTGTTACATCTGCGCCATCCTCAAATCTGTTGAGCATGCTAACGTTGATAGCAATGATCTCCTGGGAGTTTCTATTCTTAAAACCTCTCTTAGGGATTCTACGGTATAAAGGCATCTGACCGCCTTCAAATCCGATCCTGGGTCTTCCGGAACGAGCCTTCTGACCTTTGTGGCCGTAACCTGCTGTCTTGCCGTTACCTGAACCGTGTCCGCGACCCCTTCTGAAATTATCACTGTGCTTTGAGCCCTCAGCGGGTCTTAATTCTGATAAATTCATGGTGCACCTCCTTACACTTTAGATTTCTTCCACCTTAACCAGGTGCTTTACCTGATAAATCATGCCGCGAACGGCTGCGTTATCAGGAAGCTCATTTGAGCTGTTAAGCTTGTTTAAGCCTAAAGCTGCTACTGTCTTCTTGTGCTTCGGAATGGAGCTGATTGTAGACTTAACTAATGTAACTTTTAATTTATCTGCCATGTCGCACTCTCCTTCTCTTATAACCCAAGAACATCCTCTACTGAGATGCCACGTGCTGCAGCAACTTCCTCAGGAGTCTTTAACTGCTTCAAGCCTTCGATGGTTGCAAGAACAACATTCTGCTTATTGTTTGAACCAAGAGACTTTGTACGAATGTTTCTAAAGCCTGCAAGCTCGAGAACGTTACGTACGGGACCTCCGGCGATGATACCGGTACCTTCGGGGCTACGCTTCATCATAACTGTAGCGCTCGAGAACTTACCAATAAAGTCGTGAGGTACACTGCCGTTCTCATCAAGGGGAAGCTCGATCATCTTCTTCATCGCATCTTCCTTACCCTTGCGGATTGCCTCGGGAATTTCTGTGGCCTTTCCAAGACCTGCGCCAACATGGCCTTTCTTATCACCAACAACTACTAATGCTGCGAATCTAAAATTACGGCCACCTTTAACAACCTTCGTTACGCGCTTGATATTTACTACTTTGTCGAACAATTCCATGTCCTTCGTGTCAACGATTGTACGCTTCATGTGTTTTCCTCCTTCTAGAATTCGAGCCCGGCTTCTCTTGCTGCATCAGCAAGTGCCTGAACCTTACCCTGATATATGAAGCCGCCTCTATCGAAAACAACTTCCTTAATGCCCTTCTCAAGAGCCTTCTTTGCAATTACAGTACCAAGGTACTTTGCTGCAGCAACGTCGTTTGTCTTTTCAAGCTGAGCCTTAACATCCTTTTCAAGAGTTGAAGCTGCAACGAGAGTGTTGCCAACTGTATCATCAATAATCTGGCAATACATATGTGAGTTACTTCTGAACACTGCCAAACGAGGTCTCTCGGGAGTGCCTGAAAAACGATTACGCTGCTTAATGTGCTTCTTTACACGATTTTCTGATCTACTATCCTTCTTAATCATTTTCTTTCACTCCTTTCCTTACTTCTTACCGGTCTTACCGGCCTTACGTCTGATAACCTCGGTAGAGTACTTAATACCCTTGCCCTTATAAGGTTCAGGTCTTCTCTTATCTCTGATTTCAGCTGCGTACTGACCAACCTTTTCCTTGTCAATACCCTTAACAGTGATCTTGTTCTGTCCCTCAACGATTGACTCAATGCCTTCGGGATCGACCATAACAACGGGGTGTGAGTAACCAAGTGTGAGTGTAAGCTCCTTGCCTGCCTTAGCTGCTCTGTAACCTGTACCGTTGATCTCAAGGACCTTCTGATAGCCCTCTGTGCAGCCAACGATCATGTTATTGATCAGTGTTCTTGTAAGACCGTGTAATGCCCTCATCTTCTTAAGGTCATTAGGCCTTTCAACTGTGATAACGCCGTTATCCTGAGTAATCTTCATCTCAGCGGGTAAAACTCTTTCAAGAGTACCTAACTTACCCTTAACGGTCACTTTGTTATTTTCTGCTATTGTCACCGTAACACCGGCGGGAATAGCGATTGACATCTTACCTATACGTGACATGCCCGTACCTCCTTATTTTAATTACCAGATAAATGCTAAAACTTCGCCGCCAACATTAAGCTTTCTTGCTTCCTTATCGGTGATAACACCCTTGTTAGTTGAGATGATAGCAACACCGAGTCCGCCAAGTACCTTGGGAAGCTCCTCTGCGTTAGCATAAACACGCAGACCGGGCTTTGAAATTCTCTTTAAGTTAGTGATGATTCTTTCCTTCTTGTCCTTGCTGTACTTAAGGGTGATGTGGATAGTCTTGAATGTGCCTTCCTCAACAAGCTCAAAGCTCTTAATGAAACCCTCATTAAGTAAGATCTCAGCGATAGCAACCTTCATCTTGGACGCAGGAACATCAACTGTATCGTGCTTAGCAGTATTTGCATTACGGATTCTTGTAAGCATATCTGCAATAGGATCGCTCATATTCATTTACGTTAACCTCCTTCTACCAGCTGGCTTTTCTAACGCCCGGGATCTGACCCTTGTAAGCCAGTTCACGGAAACAGATTCTGCAGATGCCGTACTTACGCAGATATGCATGAGGACGACCACATAATTTACAACGTGTGTATTCTCTGGTAGAGAACTTTGCAGGACGCTGCTGCTTTATCTTCATTGATAATTTAGCCATGGATTCCTTCCTCCTTCATTATTTTGCAAACGGCATACCGTATAATCTCAATAACTCACGTGCTTCTTCATCGGTCTTTGCTGTGGTAACGAAGATAACATCCATACCACGAACCTTGTCAACCTTATCATACTCGATCTCGGGGAAGATTAACTGCTCCTTGATACCAAGTGCATAATTTCCTCTGCCGTCGAATGCGTTGGGATTAACACCTCTAAAGTCACGTACACGGGGAAGTGCCAGGTTGATCAGACGATCAGCGAACTCATACATTTTGCTTCCGCGGAGTGTAACCTTACATCCGATGTTGACACCCTCTCTGATTTTGAAGTTAGCGACTGACTTCTTAGCCTTTGTAATAACAGCCTTCTGTCCGGAGATGATCTCCATATCCTTAACAGCTGCCTCGAGAGCCTTGGGATTGTCCTTGCCTTCGCCTATGCCCATGTTGATAACGATCTTCTCAAGCTTGGGTACTTCCATTACGTTCTTGTAGTTGAACTTCTTCGTCATTGCTGCAACGATTTCATTCAGGTAAAATTCCTTTAAACGAGTCAATTTCTATTCCTCCTCTCTCAATTAGTCGATTACTTCACCTGTTGTCTTGGCAACACGAACCTTCTTGCCATCCTTAACGGTGAATCCGATTCTTGTAGCCTTGCCCTTGTAAACATACATTACGTTTGAAATATCAAGTGCAGCTTCCTTCTTTACGATGCCGCCCTGATTGTTCTGCTGGTTTGCCTTTGTATGTCTGGAAACGATGTTGAGGCCTTCAACGATAACCTTCTTGCCATCAACTACGGAAATGACCTTTCCTTCCTTACCCTTGTCCTTGCCGGCAATAACCTTTACGGTATCGCCCTTTTTAATCTTACTCATTGCCATAACGATACCTCCTATAATACTTCGGGAGCGAGTGAAACAATCTTCATGAACTGCTTCTCACGAAGTTCTCTTGCAACCGGTCCAAAAATACGTGTTCCCTTGGGGTTCTTATCTTCCTTGATGATAACTGCTGCGTTCTCATCAAATCTGATGTATGATCCGTCCTTACGATGTGCACCCTTAACGGTACGAACTACAACTGCCTTAACAACCTCGCCCTTCTTAACCATGCCGCCGGGCTGAGCATCCTTAACTGTAGCCACGATAACATCGCCGATATTTGCATATCTTCTGGTTGAACCGCCCATAACGCGGATGCAAAGAAGTTCCTTTGCGCCTGTGTTGTCGGCAACCTTGAGTCTGGATTCTGACTGTATCATGGTAAACTCCTTTCAATAATCCAATGTGCGAAATTACTTCGCCTTCTCAATAACCTCTACGAGTCTCCATCTCTTATCCTTTGATAAGGGTCTGGTCTCCATAACCTTTACTGTGTCGCCGATGTGGCACTCGTTGTTCTCGTCATGAGCCTTAAGCTTGTAGGTTCTCTTTACGATCTTGTTGTAAAGAGGATGCTTTACATTGTCTACGACTGCTACAACGATCGTCTTGTCCATCTTATCGCTGACAACCTTACCGGTACGAACTTTTCTTAAATTTCTTTCCACTGTCGTTTCTCCTTTCCGGTTCAATTAGTTAGCAGCCTTTTCCTGAGCGGTCATGACTGTCTGGATTCTAGCAATGTTTCTTCTAACTTCTTTAATTCTGTTTGTATTGTCAAGCTGGTTGGTTGCATTCTGGAATCTTAAGTTGAAAAGCTCCTTCTTGGCAGCTACCAGTTCGTCATTAAGCTCTGCAACAGACTTCTTGTTTAAGTCTTCAAGGTACTTCTTACTCTTCACTGCCTGCACCTCCCTCAAAATCAGCTTTTGAAACGATCTTACACTTTACGGGAAGCTTATGAGTTGCAAGTCTTAATGCCTCTCTTGCTACTTCCTCGCTTACGCCTGCGATCTCAAACATTACGCGGCCGGGCTTAACAACGCTAACCCAGTACTCTACAGTTCCTTTACCGGAACCCATACGTGTTTCAGCAGGCTTTGTTGTGATGGGCTTGTCGGGGAAAATCTTGATCCAAACCTGACCACCACGCTTGATGTAACGTGTCATTGCGATACGGGCTGCCTCAATCTGATTTGACTTAACCCATGCGGGCTCGGTAGCGATGATACCATAATCACCGTATGTTAATGTGTTACCTCTCTGAGCCTTTCCTCTCATGGTGCCACGGAACTGCTTTCTTCTTTTTACTCTCTTAGGCATTAACATAATTATCTATCGCTCCCTTCCTTTTTATTCTTCTTGGTGGGAAGTACTTCACCGTGATAGATCCAAACCTTAACGCCAACCTTACCATAGGTTGTGTCTGCCTCTGCAAAACCGTAATCGATGTCTGCACGTAAGGTCTGAAGCGGGATAGTACCATCACTGTAGGTCTCTGAACGAGCCATATCGGCACCACCCAGACGTCCTGAGCACTTAGTCTTGATTCCCTTTGCACCGGACTTCATAGTCCTTGACATAGCCGACTTCATAGCTCTTCTGAATGATACACGGTTCTCAAGCTGCTGAGCAATGTTCTCTGCAACAAGCTGAGCATTGTTATCAGGTCTCTTGATCTCCTTGATTTCAAGGTTAAGCTTCTTTGTTGTAAGCTTGGCAACCTCTGCCTTTAAGTCCTCGATGTCCTTACCACCCTTGCCGATTACAACACCGGGCTTAGCGGTATGAACGATAACCTTTAACTTGTCGGAAGCACGCTCGATTTCAATGTTCGAAACGCCTGCGCTGTAAAGCTTCTTCTTTAAAAACTCTCTGATCTTATAATCTTCTACAAGACAATCAGCAAAATCTGCATCTGCATACCACTTGGATTCCCAGCCGCTGATAACGCCGACTCTCAAGCCATGAGGATTAACTTTCTGACCCATAATGATCTCCTCCTTATCTCTCGTTCAGAACAACAGTGATGTGGCTCATTCTCTTTAAGATCTTGTAAGCCCTGCCCTGTGCTCTCGGGTGCCATCTCTTCATTGTGGGAGCCTCATTTGCGTAGCACTCCTCAATGTAGAGCTTTGCGGGATCCATGTTGTTATTGTTCTCAGCATTTGCGATTGCTGACTTTAATAATTTCTCTATTACTGTTGAAGCATATCTCGGATTGTAAGCCAAAATACCGAGTGCTGTCTGTACATCCTTGCCTCTGATTGCATCAAGTACGAAGCAGGCCTTCTGAACGGATACACGTGCGTATGAAATCTTTGCAGACGGTCTTGTGTCCTTGTTCGCATTTCTTTCTCTCTTGATCTGCGATCTATGTCCCTTAGCCATGGATGAAACCTCCTTTCAAAACGATGTTATTTCTTACCCTTCTTTTCATCTTTTCCGTGTCCGCGGTAAGTTCTTGTTGCAACGAACTCACCGAGTTTGTGTCCAACCATGTCTTCTGTTACATAAACCGGAACATGCTTTCTTCCATCATGAACTGCGAATGTGTAGCCTACGAACTGAGGGAAGATGGTAGAACGACGGGACCATGTCTTGATGACCTGCTTGTCACCTGACTTTATCATTGCGTCAACCTTCTTAAGCAGATGCTCGTCTGCGGAGGGACCCTTCTTTAATGAACGTGCCATTTATTCTTCCTCCTATATTATTTCGATAATGCCTTACCATCGCGACGTCTGATGATAAGCTTATTGGACTTCTTATGCTTTGCACGGGTCTTAAGACCAAGTGCAGG
>JAZLIL010000211.1:0-6669 GCA_045617405.1 Lachnospiraceae bacterium
CGAAGGTATTCTGAGAGCTTTTGCAAACGGCGGAGCGGACATCCTGATCGGAACTCAGATGATTGTCAAGGGTCACGATTTTCACAATGTTACGCTAGTAGGAGTTGTGGCTGCCGATCTTTCGCTTCATGCACCCGATTACAAGGCGGCGGAGAGAACGTACCAGCTTCTTGCACAGGCTTCGGGAAGGGCCGGAAGAGGCAGTCTTCCAGGCGAAGTTGTTATCCAGACCTACAGTCCCGATCACTACAGCATAAAAGCAGCAGTGAGTGATGATTATGATGCTTTTTTTGAGCAGGAATCCGCTTTCAGGCAGATGATGGAGTATCCTCCCGAATCCGATCTTCTTTTGGTATTGTGTCAGGGAAGAACTCCGAAGCATGCTGAAGAGGGGGCCGGAAAGCTCGCTGTACTGCTTAGCGGCATACTAAGGTTAAAAGAGCCTGATGCGTTCAAAGTCCTAGGTCCGCAGCCGGCGGGAATAGAAAAGCTCAATGACATTTTCAGACAGGTGATTTACATTAAGGCAAAGGATCGTGATTTGTTGATCGGGCTTAGAAATACATTGTCGGAGGCAGTAAAGAAACCCGATTTTACGCCGGGATGTCTTGTAGCGTTTGACGTTAACCCTGTAAAGACGATATAATGGTGCCGATTGAAACGACTAATCAGAAGGAGGTGTTTATTATGGCACTCAGACAGATAAGATACGAGGGAGACGAGATTCTCCGTAAAAAATCAAAGGAAATAGCACAGATGACAGACAGGACACGCGAGCTTATCGATGACATGATCGATACGATGTACGAAGCGGCAGGTGTCGGCCTTGCAGGCCCTCAGGTCGGTGTTCTGAAAAGAGTGGTTGTAATTGATGTTTCGGAGGACGGCGACGAACCGATTGTTCTCATTAATCCGGTTGTAGTTGAAGTGGAAGGTTCACAGACAGGCGATGAGGGATGCCTGAGCGTTCCGGGAAAGGTCGGAACCGTTACAAGAGCCGAACGTGTGGTCTGCAGTGCGCTTGACCTTAATATGGAGGAGTTCGAGATTGAGGGAACAGGCCTTCTTGCCAGAGCTATTCTTCATGAAATCGATCATCTTGACGGAATTCTTTATGTGGACAAGGTTGAAGGAGCACTTAGGAGCAACAAATCCGAGGAGGATTGATTTGAGCAGATTGGAAAAAATAGTTTTTATGGGAACGCCTGACATTGCATCGAGCGTTCTTGAAGCAATAATTGAAGACGGATTTAACGTCGCGGCTGCAGTCACGCAGCCCGACAGACCGAAGGGGAGAGGAAACGAGCTTACTCCGCCAAGTGTCAAGGTGACGGCACTTAACCACGGAATAAGGGTGCTTCAGCCGGAACGTGCAAAGGATCCGGGTTTTATTGAAGAAATCAAAAGAATTGCACCTGATATTATTGTAGTTGTTGCTTACGGTCAGATATTGACAAAGGAGTTTCTCGATATTCCGAAGTACGGATGTGTCAATGTGCATGCCTCGCTTCTTCCGAAGTACAGAGGAGCCGCTCCAATCCAGTGGGCAATCATAAATGGTGATGAGTATGCCGGTGTTACGATTATGCAGATGGATGCAGGACTTGACACGGGTGATATCATAGACATCGCGAAAATACGTCTTTCGGAAGATGAGACTGCCGGAACGCTTTTTGACAGGCTTGCCGCTCTCGGCGGAGAGCAACTGGTGAAGGTTCTTCACGATATAAACGCCGGAAGGGCGGTAAGGACAGCGCAAAACAGTGCCGAATCAAGCTATGTTTCTGTGATAAAGAAGGATTTCGGAAAGATAGATTTTAATAAGTCTGCGGTTGAGATAGAGAGACTTACGAGAGGACTTTCACCCTGGCCAAGTGCTTACACGCTGCTTGGCGGGAAAGTACTTAAGATATGGAAGGCACTTGTGTCAGACAGTGAAATTGCGGCAGATGCAGGAATTCCCGCTTCAGCCGAGGCAGGGACAGTCTGGGGTACATCGCGCGGAAGCTTTTTGGTTGTAACGGGAGACGGTGTACTTGAAGTCCTTGAGCTTCAGATTGAAGGAAAGAAGCGCATGCCTTCAAGTGATTTCCTTCGCGGTTATAAAGTAGAAGAGGGAACGAAGCTAATGTTCGACTAGTACAACGTTTTTTAATTAGCTACACCATATATTCGCTGAAAAATCTAGGAAATATCAGGATATCTGTTTCCGGAAAAGGTGTAGTTAATTGCAAGATGTAATACTAGGAACTGGATTTCATTTTCCCTGCATGAACAATGAATTGCGGTGTATTCGGTATGAATGAACGAAAAACAGCACTGAAAATCCTTGAGGAAATACAAGGGGGTGTCTTTTGCAATATTGCTCTTCGGGACGGTCTTAAAAACAGCGAGCTAACAAAACAGGAGCGCGCTTTTGTTTCGCGTGTCTGTGAGGGAGTTACCGAGAGAAGGCTTACTCTTGTCTATTTCATAGAAAGGCTTACAGGGAAGCCGTATGGCAGATTGAAGCCTGTTATCGGCGAAATTCTGAAAATGGGACTCTATCAGATATTCTACATGGAAGGAGTTCCGGACTCTGCCGCCTGCAACGAGTCCGTTAAGCTTGTATATGCGAGAAACATGGGGGGACTTTCCGGATTTGTCAACGGTGTTCTTCGAAATGCCTGCAGGCAAAAGTCCGGGCTTTCGGATTTTTCATTTATAGAAGATGTGCAAAAAAGACTTGAGATTGAATATTCGATGCCTCTTCCGATACTGAATCGTTTTATCAGTGAATGCGGTGAGAAAAGAACACGTTGCGCGCTTTCATATTTTGTTTCGGAAAACAGGACCAGTGTGAGAGTTAACCGTTCGAGGCTTGACGGGGCTGAACCCAAGGAAATGTTCGAGGAAGAGGGGATTGAGTCACAAGCTGTTTTTGACGACACAGATATGGGGGTTTTCAGGATTTCACGATATGACAGTCTTGAAAAGCTTAAGTGTTTTACTTCAGGGAAGATTACTGTCCAGGACGGAAGCAGCGCGCTTGTTGCAAAAGCTGCAGAGCCTGTTGCGGGATTGAAAGTACTTGATGTATGCGCCGCACCGGGGGGAAAGTCCCTCGCATTTGCGGACAGGGGAGCAAAGGTGGTAAGCCTTGACGTTTCAAACGAAAAGATTGAGCTTATCAGGCAGAATGTGGAGAGATGCGGTTTTTCAGACAGCATTGAGTATATCGTCAGGGATGGAACAGTATTTTGCGGTGAATACGAAGAGACCTTTGACGTTGTTATCTGTGATGTTCCCTGCTCAGGTCTTGGAATTATCGGGAAAAAGCCCGATATCAGATACAACTGTGCGGATCGTGATATAGAAGGCCTTGTCAGCCTTCAAAGAAGGATTATTGACAATGCCGTGCGCTATGTCAGACCGGGCGGACTGCTCATGTATTCGACATGTACCGTCAACCGTGAAGAAAACATCGATAATGTCCTTTTTATAGAAGAAAAGGGTAATTTTAACAGGGAAAAGATTAAGCTTCCGATAGAGGCTGAAAGCCTTTGCGACGGTTACATACAGATAATGCCGGGAGAATTCGGAACGGACGGTTTTTTTATTGCAAAACTGAGAAAACAGGGAGAGCAGATATAAGCATGGAAATAAGATCGATGACAATAGAGGAGCTCACGGATGCAATGGGGCAGCTCGGTGAGAAACCTTTCAGGGCAAAGCAGATCTTTGAGTGGCTTCATGTCAAGTGTGCAATGAGCTATAATGAGATGACAAACATTTCAGCAGGACTTAGAAAAAAGCTCTCGGAGGCGCTTCCGCTCGATCCTTTTGAAATAGCGGTCAAATCGGTGTCAGAGCGTGACGGGACTTCGAAATATCTGTTCAGACTCAGCGACGGCAATTGCATAGAGAGCGTTCTCATGAGGTATCATCATGGAAATTCTGTCTGTATTTCATCGCAGATCGGATGCAATATGGGTTGCAGATTCTGCGCATCCACAATTGAAGGGTGCAGGCGTAATCTTTTGGCAGGGGAGATGCTCGCTCAGATTTATGCTATTACAAGGAATACAGGTGAGCGTGTCTCGAATGTTGTTGTAATGGGAATGGGAGAACCTTTTGACAATTACGACAATCTTGTGAGGTTTATCAGGATGATATCCGATCCGAACGGTCTTAATATAAGTCAGCGAAATCTTACCGTTTCAACTTGCGGCCTTGTAAAGAGGATTGACAGATTTGCGGATGAAGGTTTTTACGTGACGCTTGCGATATCGCTGCATGCGCCAAACGATGCAATCAGAAGACAGATTATGCCTGTGGCTGAGCATATTTCAATAGATGAACTGCTTGATGCGAGCAGAAGGTACTTTGAGAAAACCGGAAGGCGAATGAGCTTTGAGTACTCACTTATCGAGGGCGTAAACGATTCGTCTGAGTGTGCAAACGAACTGGCCGGCAGGCTTTACGGAATGAACTGCCATGTAAACCTCATAGGAATCAATCCCGTAAAAGAGCGCAAATTCAGGCGGACAAGGCGTGCGCAGATAGAGGCGTTTAAAAATACACTTGAAAAAAAGAAGATACATGTTACTATAAGAAGGGAAATGGGGACGGACATTGATGCTGCATGCGGACAGCTTCGCAGGCGGTATGAGCGGGAAGGCAAAAACGAAGAATGATACCTAGGTCATTTTCCAAACTTGATATCGGTAAAAAGCGCAGAGAGAATCAGGACTACTTGTTCGCGTCCGATTCTCCTGTTGGTGATTTTGCAAATCTTTATGTCATTGCGGATGGCATGGGCGGACACAACGCCGGTGATGTGGCTTCGAGTCTTTGTGTCAATGAGTTTGTGAGAATTGCCGAGAAGGGCGGGCGGACACTGATCAGCACGCTTTATGATTGCGTCAACGGTGCCGGCGCACTTCTTCGGACAAAAGCGCTTGAAAACACCGAACTTGAAGGAATGGGAACGACTCTTGTCGGTGCGACGATAGTTGATGACCTTGCGTATGTTTTTAATGCCGGAGACAGCCGTCTCTACATTTTTGACGGCGAACTGAGGCAGATAACGGTTGACCATTCTCTCGTGGAGGAGATGGTTAAGAACGGTGAAATCAATCGTGAAGAGGCGAGATTTCATCCGAGAAAGAATGTCGTTACAAGGGCCCTTACGTCTGAAGGTCCCGTCGTTCCCGACATCTTTGAAGTTCCTTTGAAGAAGGGAGATATTCTTCTTCTTTGCTCAGACGGTTTGACAACGATGCTCAGCGATTTTGAGATCGACGACATACTTCTGAAAAACGGGGTTAACATTGAAAGAAGCGTTTCAAAGCTCATTGAACGGGCGAACGATAACGGCGGAAATGATAATATTTCCGTTATTCTTGTGAGAATAGATGACAAATAGTTTCGAATGGAGATTTAAATTATGATCAAACCGGGTATGTTTATCAGTGACAGATACGAGATAATCGATAAAGTCGGATCCGGCGGTATGGCGGATGTGTACAAGGCAAAGTGTCACAGGCTTAACAGATTCGTAGCAATCAAGATTCTAAAACAGGATCTTTCCAGCAATTCGAGTTTTGTAACAAAGTTCCGCGGCGAGGCGCAGAGCGTAGCAGGTCTCTCGCACCCGAACATCGTCAGTGTTTACGATGTCGGCGACGACGGAGACCTTCACTACATCGTTATGGAGCTTGTTGAGGGCATTACACTTAAGCGATTTATCGAGCGTAAGGGCAGACTTGAGATCAAGGAGGCGGTGGGCATTGCAATTCAGATCGCACAGGGTCTTGCCGCAGCACACACCAATCACATTGTTCACCGTGACATTAAGCCCCAGAACATTATTATTTCGAGGGATGGAAAGGTTAAGGTTGCTGATTTCGGAATCGCAAAGGCAGCAACGGCAGATACTGTTTCACAGAATGCCGTGGGCAGCGTTCATTACCTTTCACCCGAACAGGCAAGAGGCGGCTACAGTGATGAGAGAAGCGACATCTACTCATTGGGTGTAACACTCTATGAGATGCTTACCGGTCAGGTTCCCTTTACCGGTGAGAACTCTGTTTCTGTTGCACTTTCCCACATTCAGAGTGAGGCAGCTCCAATCAGGTCGCTGAACCCCGATGTTCCCGTTAGCATTGACAAAATTGTTCAAAAGTGTATGTTCAAGAAGCCGGAGAGACGTTATCAGACGGCTGCTGATGTTATCAGGGATCTGAAAAGATCGATCATCAATCCTGATGGCGAGTATGTCAATATGACATCGGTTGCGGATTTTAGCAATGCGCCTACAATAAAGATGAATGACGAAGAGATGGATTACATCAAGCACGGTTCTGCTGTTATAAAGAGGGCAGAACCTGTCGAGCCTCCACAGGGGAGAAATCCGGGAAGGTCCGGCGGTTCAAAGGGTCTAAAGGATGGAAAGGATCGCGATTCCGAGGATGAGCTTGACCGTATGAATCCGACAACCGAGAAGATAGTTCTTGGTGTAGTGGCGATGTTGATTATTGTTCTCGCCGTTGTTCTTGTTATGCTGTTCAAGCGTTTCTTCGGAACAGGAAAGAATGAGAAGACGCAGATTCCCGACGCTCCGACACCGGAAGTGTCGCAGGTTGTTGAACCGACTCCGACAAAGACGCCGATCATTACATCTGAGCC
>JAZLIL010000212.1:0-9684 GCA_045617405.1 Lachnospiraceae bacterium
TGATTGCGGACGCTTTAAACAAAACACTTTTTGAAGGAATGAGCACTACCGTTCTTCTGGAAACAATGGCAGGAAAAGGATCCGAAGTCGGTTCCCGTTTTGAAGAGCTTGCAGCAATTATCGAAAAGGTGAAACTCTCCGACAATCTGGGTGTTTGCCTTGACACCTGCCACGTCTGGGACGGCGGTTACGACATCGGTGAAAAGCTTGACGAAGTCCTTGATGAATTTGACAGGATAATCGGACTTTCACGCCTTAAGGCCCTTCACTTAAATGACAGCATGAACAGCCTCGGAGCTGCAAAGGATCGCCATCAGAAGCTTTCCGAGGGCTGTATCGGATACGGGGCACTGAAAAATGTTGTTCGCAGCGAACGGCTTCAGGGAAGACCATTTATCCTCGAAACGCCAAACGACAGCTCGGGATACATGGCGGAAATCTCTATGGTAAAATCCTGGATGATCTGAATCCGGAAGCAGTATTTTAACGGCATACCGATACTGTTCAGATGCCGTTCATATGTGTGAGGTAAAGCATATGGAAAATGTAATGGACTATCTTGACTGGCGCGGTGATTTGAGCTTTGAACAGGCTCCTCTCTGTGAGGTTGACAACCTTATTCTTGCGATGCTCTCCTATGTTGAGCTTGACGGCATTGTCCCCACGCGTGAAATGGGCGGAAGCATCACATTGTCAGAGGCCGCGGCGGAATTTCAGAAGGGGTATGACAACTCCTACCTTGAAGGAAAGATTACGGCTGTGAAGACATCGAGCTGGCTTTTCATTAAAGCATCAAAAACGAGACGTTATCAGAACCTCAGACTCTTCCACTACTGCAACGACATCGACGATAATGCTGAAAAGCAGTTCTCGGCACTTTGCATTGAATTCATGCCGCGCTGCGTTTACGTTTCCTTCAGCGGGACAGACAGCTCTGTTGCCGGATGGAAGGAAGATATGAATCTCGGCTACCTGAATTCGACACCCGGCCAGGTGATGGCTGTCGATTATCTTAACCGTCTGAATTACTGCGACGTTGACTACATCTACGTCGGGGGTCATTCAAAGGGCGGCAATTTTGCAGTCTGCGCTTCCGTCAGATGTGAAAGAGCTGTAAGGGACAAAATCGTCCGGGTCTACAACAATGACGGTCCCGGATTCCTTGAGGATATGCTCAATTCCCCCGAGTACAACGAAATGATTCCGAAGATTATCACTATTGTTCCAAACGGGTCGCTTGTGGGTATACTCCTCGGCCATCGTGAAGAATACAGCGTAATCAAGAGCTCGGCTTTCGGAATTATGCAGCACAGCGGCGCAACCTGGGCAGTTCTCGGTCCTTCCTTTGTTAAGGCCGACAGTCTTGACGAAACAAGCGAAATGATTGATGAAACTCTCTCAAACTGGCTTTCTGGAATCACCATCAGCGAACGACGTGAATTTGTCGATGCAATCTTTGATCTGATTACTGCAACCGGAATAGATGATTTTGAAGATCTTGGGAAGCTGAAGATTAGAAATATCGCAAATCTGCTAAACGAACTGAACGACTTCTCAAAAGACAAAAAGGACATGCTGATGCGCATCATTAAGCTCTTCAGAGAAGAGGCGCTTATCGTAGTAAAGAGCAAAACACGTGAGTTCACAATGCAAAAGCTGATTTCAAAGAACAGCGATACTCCGCTGATCACGGGCTGACAAAGTGCACGGAGTAAACACTTATCGCCCCCTGTTAACAATGAAAGGACAGTCACAGGTTATCGGACATGAGTAAACGAGGAGAACTAAAGGAGCTCCTTCTTGTTGAAGGCATGAAGGAAATCGAGAGGAACGGAATAACCGGCTTTTCTCTCAGAAATGTCGCAAAATCCTGCAATGTTTCGTGTGCCGCTCCATACAAGCACTTTCATGGAAAGGATGATTTTCTTAATGAAATGATCCTTCACATAATCAACGAATGGCATAAAATTCAGGACACCCTTATAGCAGCCGGTCAGGCATCGGATCGCGAGCTGATTGTCGAAATGTGCATGTCCTACGTAAGATTTCTAGCTGACAATCCGCATTACAGGGCTATCCTGATGCTTCGCGACGTTAATATGCCGGAAGAGTATCTTGAACTTCGAGCAACAATGAGTACTGTCTCGCACGCTCTTATCGAGAGATATTGTGACAGTGTAAACATGCCGCAGGAAGTAAAAAGGCGGAAGGTCCACATCATACGTACACTGCTCTACGGTTCGGCAACAATGATGAACGACCGCGAGAGCTTTTCCGCAGATGCGCTCGAGTATCTGCGCTATACCGTTGAACGTGAATTTGATGTCACATAAACCCACAGAAGAATGGAGGACTACTATGAGTCTTGAAGAATGCAGAGTTAAGATTGATGCTATCGACGCCGAGCTTATCAGACTTTTTGAGGATCGTCTTAAGGTTTCCGCCGAGATAGGAAAGGAAAAGCACAAAAAAGGCATTCCCGTGAGAGATTTTGACAGGGAAAATGAAAAGCTTTTGAGCATTGAAGCGCAGTCGAGCCCTTTTGCCGCCGAGTACAACAAAAAATGCTTTATCGAAATAATGAGCGTAAGCAGAAGCTATCAGGAATCAGTTATCTACAGCCGGGAAAACAATAACAATAAACAGCCGCAGCAGCTTTAACAAAAAACGGTAATCCGGTTTTTACAGTGAAAGGGAAGAAAAGTGAGCAAGAATCCAAACCAGAAAGTGAAGATCCTCTACATCCTCGATCTTTTGATGAAGACAAGTTCGGAAAGTCACCCTGTTACCACAAAGGATATCGTTGATATGCTGTCAAGAAACGGGATTCTGGCCGAAAGAAAGAGCATCTACAACGACATCGATAACCTCCGTCTGTTCGGTATCGACATCATTCTGAAGCGCGACCAGCCACCAGGCTACTACATAGGAAAACGTGACTTCGAACTTGCGGAGCTTAAGCTTCTTGTGGACGCCGTTCAGAGTTCAAAGTTCATCACCAGGAGAAAGTCGCAGGATCTCATCAAAAAAATAGAGAGCCTCACAAGCAGTGATAATGCAGCAAAGCTTCAACGCCAGGTTTACGTTTCCAACAGAATAAAGAATATGAATGAAAGCATCTACTATAACATCGATGCTCTTCATCAGGCTATCAGCGAAAACTCGGAAATTACTTTCAAGTACAACTCATGGACGCTTGAAAAGAAGCTTGAACCGAGAAAAAACGGCGTTGATTACCGTGTCAGCCCCTGGCAGCTTGTCTGGGACGATGAAAACTACTATCTCATCGCCTACGATGAAGCCGCAGACATGCTCAAATACTTCAGAATAGACAAGATGTCTAAGGTCGCCGCCATCGATGAGCCAAGGAAGGGAAAACATCTCATGGAGCACTTTGACGCCGGTGATTTTGCCAAAAAGACCTTCAACATGTTTGAAGGAACAGAGCGAAACGTAAGACTTCGCGTCTCAAACAGTCTTGTCGGCGTAATGATTGACCGTTTCGGAACCGATCCGATTTTTGACAATATATCGGACAAAAGCTTCGAAATGAGTGTCAAAGTCTGCTGCAGCCGCCAGTTCTTCGGATGGCTCTCATCCTTTGGTCCTGATGTAAAAATACTTGCGCCTGCAGATATCGCAGAGGAGTACAGAAATCATCTGAGATCTGTTATTGAAGCATACTGATACGCCCGCTCTTATTTGGTGGGCGAGTTCGAAGAGCATTTCTTAGTGAAAAATTTTTACATAACTCATTTGACACTATCCTCCGGATTCTGCCGCACGTCCGGTTATTCTTCAGCCCGCGTCGCTTTATCGGTTACACAAAAATTTTTAATATATCGTTGCAATTTCACTTTTTGTGTGCTAGTCTAACACTGATCATATAGAAATGGCTATGTGAAGCATGCAGGAAATTACAGCGAAAGCTGTTCCCGAAGGAGCAACACTCTCAGGTGTCAACGTCAAAGGCGACGCGACTGCATGTGGATGGCGCTCCGGAGAAGTCCCGCAGAAGGATGCCGAAGGTGCAAGGCTGCGATTTTGCAGTTCAATCTCTCAGGCAAAAGGACGGAGAAATCATTCATTTAATGGTTTATTATCGGAGTCGGTCTTTCTTTGCCCGACTCTTTTTCTGCGTAAACCTCACAAATGATAGTACTGCCTTCCTATATGACAGGGATTTTTTCATATGATTTTGGCATATGAAAAGTATGACACTATTATCATTCAGGAGGTTCATATCATGGGCAACATCGTTTCAGCCATTGACACAATCGTATGCTGGATCAATGACAACATTCTTTGGGGCGTACCTATGATCGTTATGATTATAGGTACCGGAGTTTTCCTTACTATCAGAGCAAAATTCGTTCAGGTTCGCAAGTTTGGCGACTCTTTCAGAACAACGCTTATTCCCACAATCAAGAGTATCGGAAAAGGCAGGCAGAATGCGGCTTCAAAAAAGGAGAAGTCCATTTCACAGTTTGAAGCGTTCTCGGCAGCCATCTCCGGAACAGTCGGAACGGGCAACATCATCGGTGTTGCAGGTGCGATGATTTCCGGTGGTCCCGGTGCTGTTTTCTGGATGTGGTTCAGTGCATTCTTCGGTCTTTTCACCAACTACTCAGAGAATGTCCTCGGCCTTTACTTCAGAAAAAAGGATAAGGACGGCAACTTCTCGGGCGGTCCTATGTACTACATCGAGCAGGGCCTTAAGAACAAGCCTCTCGCAAAGACCTTCGCATTCTGCTGTACACTTGCCGCACTCGGAATGGCAATGGTACAGATTAACTCGATTTCAGAAACCATGCAGGGTCTTGTATCTCCCGACACAGGTATCAGCAAAACGGCAGCTGTCATCACCGGATGTGTAGTAGCAGCTCTCACCGCACTTATCATCATCGGCGGTATTGAAAAAATCGGTAAGGTAGCTTCCATGATTGTTCCTTTCATGGCACTCCTTTTCATCGTTCTCACACTCGGTATCATTGGTGTCAACATCACCGCTGTTCCCGCGGCATTCGGTCTCATCGTTTCAAGTGCCTTCAGCTTCAAGGCTGTCGGTGGCGGCGTTCTAGGATACATGATCATGGTCAGCATGCGTTACGGATGTGCCCGTGGTGTATTCTCGAACGAGGCCGGTCTTGGCTCATCAGTTATCGCTCACTCGGCATCAGATACAAGAGAGCCCGTTAAGCAGGGCCTCTGGGGTATCGTTGAAGTTTTCCTTGATACATTTGTAATCTGTACCCTTACTGCTCTCTCAATTCTTTGCACAGGACTCTATGATTTCACGGATATTGCAGGAAATGCAGATGTTCTTAACAAGAACACGGTTGCAAGATCGGCACTTACAACAACATTCGGAACTTTCGGAAATATAATGTTCTCAATCATCCTTCCTCTGTTCGCTTTCACAACCATTCTTGCCTGGTCCTACTACGGTCAGAAGGCGTGCGAGTACCTCTTCGAGAAATCACAGAAGACAGCAGCAATAGTTTTTAAGAGCGTTTTCGTAGTCCTCATCATCGTCGGTGCCATCGTACCGAGTTCATTCGTTTGGGATCTTGACGACTTCTTCAACGCAGCAATGGCGATACCGAACCTCATCGCCCTCATTGCTTTGAGTGGTCTGATTGTAAAGCTCACCAAAAACTACTACGACAGAAAGGCAGGCAGGAACGTAGAACCCATGCTCTCTGCCTACGCGGAAATGAATGCAGAATTCGCTGAGGATATTAAGAACGGAATGGGCTGATAAGTGCAAGCTTTTCAGTACGTGTCATCTTCTTTATCGCACTTTCGCGCTTCATCGCAGCTGACCGTGTAGTGTGGCATTCAGTGTAGACAACCATGCAAGGGCGCCGGTACCTCGTGTACTTGGCGCCCTTTTCTGAATTGTTGTGTTCCCACTCACGCTTTTTTACATCCGTTGCATAGCCTGTGTAAAGTGTACCGTCTGAGCACTCAAGAATGTAAACAAAGTGTCCCTTACATTCATCACTGACGGAATTTTCCGCCGCAACCGCCTCATTCGCATATTTCGATGATGTCACCTTCATGGATCTGACCACCCCTTGTAATTCGCACAAAAACGCCTTCTCTTGGCATAACGCAGTCTCCCGTAATTCGCCTGATTTCGCAGCCTGTATGGCATTCCTTTCCTATCTGGGTTAGCACGGTCTCACACTCTCCGATACGAAGCTTTGTACCGATCGGCAGTTCAAAAAGGCAGATTCCTTCTGTCGTAATGTTCTCGGCAAAAGCACCGTATGACATATTATTCATCCCAAGCGCCTCCATCTTTTTGTAGCTCTCAACACCGAGCAGGCTAAGCTGCCTGTGACTGCCGTCTGCGTGGGCATCACCCTCAAGGCCGTAATCCCTGATAAGAACACCCTCTCCGCAAGGCTTTTTTACAACGCCTCTGGCTTCGCTTTTGTTGACAGAAACAATCCTTGCCATTTTCTCCTCCTGCAGCATGACGCGATGGCACATTCCTACTGCCACAGCTTCACTCACGCACTTTGTGCTTTCAGCCGCCAATCCTGTTCATCTTTCTCTTAGCTTCAAAATCACAATCTGAAAACCTGTTCTTCTGAGGTTTCTGCCGTACTGCCTCCCTGATAAGGTCCTTTAGCCTCTCCATATCACGTTCCTTTACGGCAGGCCTGATGTCAATCTCCTCATCAACACCGAGACATCCGCGAAGACACCCGTCGGCCGTCACTCTCATCCTGTTGCAGGTTTCGCAGAATGCGCATGTTATCGGACTTATGAAACCCACCTTCCCGAGGTAATTCTCCACCTTGTAGTACCTCGCCGGTCCCTTTCCGCAGACACGTGCCTTCTGAAGGGGCATAAGCTCGGGATTATTTTTAAGAATCTCCTCATTGCTCACTCCCTCGGCCCTGTTCTCTTCGCTGCCAAGAGGCATCAGCTCAATAAACCTCACTGTCACATTATTCTCTCTTGTAAGCTCTATGAAATCGTCCGCTTCATCGTCGTTGACTCCCCTTATGAGAACCGTATTGAGCTTGACTGTTCCAAACACCTTCAGTGCTTTTCTGATACCTCCGAGTGCAGGATCGAGATCATTTCCGCAGATTGACCTGTAGACATCGGGCTTTAGCGAATCGATACTTACGTTGCACCCGTTAAGTCCCGCTTCCTTTAGTTCATCGAGCCTGTCCTCAAGCATAACTCCGTTCGTAGTCAGAAAAATACCCTCGAAGCGAGAAATGTCACTGATACCTTTGACAATCTGAGCCAGATCGCGCCTCATAAGGGGCTCTCCGCCTGTCAGCCTGATATTTTTAAAATCAAGCTCCGCAAAGGCCCTTGCAATAAAAATGAAGTCCTCTGCTAAAAGCTCTCCCTCCTTAACGCAGACGCCACCGGCCTCCTTCGAGCAATACGTGCAGCGAAGCTGACACCTCTCCGTCAGGGACATCCTGACATAATCAATTGTTCTTCCAAAACTGTCTTTCACGATTCTTTACTGTTTCTCCCTCGAAAAAATGCCTGAGCGTCCCCCGGCCTTGTGCAAAAGCTTCACTCCGTCTATCACGATTTCACGGTCAACGGCCTTGCACATGTCGTAGATTGTAAGCGCGGCAACACCGGCCGCCGTCATTGCTTCCATCTCTATCCCCGTCTTGTATTCACACCTTGCAAAAGTCTCGATTCTGATTGAATTCTCTTCAAATTCAAAGTCGACCGACACCTTTTCAATCGGAATCAGATGGCAAAGAGGTATCAGCTCCGACGTCTTCTTTGCCGCCATGATGCCTGCTATTCTCGCAGCAGCCAGACAGTCACCCTTTTTGAGACTGTTCTCCTTTATCATCTCTACTGTCTCAGCGCTCATCCGGACAATTGCCTCGGCACGCGCCGTCCTGACTGTCACTTCCTTATCTCCTACGTCTACCATCGACGCCTTTCCCTCATTGTCAAAATGTGTAAATTCTGTCATATAAGCACCCGATAATCCTTTCGCTTCCTGAATCAGATTCCTTTTACAACCCATCGACCGCCATATATCAATGAATTTCACAATCCGTTTGCTATTTGCCCATATAATAGCGATTAAAACCTGAATTTAACGCTTCCTGCCCCCTCACAGCCATAGCCTCCGAGGGCTTCGAGTCTCTTTTCAAATTCCTTCGACGAAAAAACTCTAAGAAATTCCTGAACACTTCTTTCTTCAAAGAACCGCTCATCGACAAGGATGTCATACTCCTCGTCAAAGACCGGAATAAAGTCAAGATCAAAGGTTTTTGCCGCAGAATAGATTCCAAGTCCCGCATCGGCACTCCCGGCCGCAACTGCTGCCGCCACTGCAGTATGCGTGTACTCCTCGCGGGTATAGCCGTAAACACGCTCCGAGTCGATGTTTTCACGTTTCAAAAGGTAATCAGTAAGGATTCTCGTCCCCGATCCCTTCTGACGGTTTACATATGAAATACCATCCGCCGCAAGGTCTGACACCGAACCGATTCCTTTGGGGTTTCCCTTTGCCACCATCAACCCCTGTTTTCTTGCAACGCCTTTCACCAGCAGCACGCCTCCGTTCGGGAAATACTTTTTCAGATAGACAATGTTGTACTCTCCCGTTTCCCCGTCAAGAAGATGTATTCCGCCAAGAGGTGCCTCTCCGGCTCTTACTGCCATGATTGCGCCCATGCTTCCGACATGTGATGACGAAACACGAACGTCACTCCCGCTCCTTATCAGGATGTCACTTATCTCATCAATCAGAGGATCGTGACTTCCTATCACGCTCAGACTGCCGTCAACAATGCGTCTGTCCTTTAAAAGTCTGACCTTCGCCTTCGCACCTGTTTCAAGCCCCTCGCTGTTCTGGGGTATAACAATCATCCCCTGAGCCTTCGTGAAGTCATTTACAATACCTGCCCCACGCTTCATGGGTACTGCCCTGTATTCATCATTGCACACGGAGAGGCGGCATCTTACGAACTCCCGGTACTTTAGAGTCGAGGTCATCCTCTTTGTTACCTCTGCCTCCACAATTTCTTCCCGTAAAGGTTGGCGCTTTGTCATTCTGTCAACAACAGGTCTTACTATCTGCTCCATCACAATCATTCCTGACACGGGATACCCGGGGAGTCCGAAGACAGGCTTTGCTCCGATGTGACCGAGAACCGCGGGTTTTCCGGGCTTTATGGCAAGACCGTGAACAACCATGGTTCCAAGCTCTTCTATTACAGTGCAGGTGTAATCATCCCGTCCCGCCGATGAACCTGCAAGGATAATCACGCCGTCACACTCTGCCGCAGCCTCAGATACTGCGCCTTTAATCAGCTCCTTATTATCTTTCACGATAGGGTACACCTTTGAAAGTGCTCCCCACTCTTCAAGCATCGCAGAAAAGATGGCCGAATTGTACTCCGGGATGTCTCCGGGCTTCAGCTTCGCATCGGCGTTTACAATCTCATCACCTGTCGGGATAATTGCAAACACGGGCCTCTTTACTGCCTCAAACTCGTTAACGCCTCCCGCAAGAAGCGCACCGATTAACGAAGGTGTGATCACAGTGAAGGAAGCAGCAATCATGTCGCCCATAGATACGTCCTCACCGATTTGCCTCACATTCGTCCAGGGTGCAATCGCAGAGTAAAGCTTGACTCTTCCATCCTCAAGCTCCACAACATCCTCAAT
>JAZLIL010000213.1:0-7440 GCA_045617405.1 Lachnospiraceae bacterium
AACGGCGGTAACAACGGTGGAAGCAACGGTGGAAGCAACAATGGCGGTTCTTCTGATGATACGCCTTTAGTGACAGATGATGCAGCCAAAAAGGATAAAGAATCCGAAGATACTGCAGGAAAGACAGATGCAGGCGGAAGCGACAGCATCACATCAGAGGAAGCAAAGAAGAAGGTCGGTGACAAGCTTGATAAGAAGTTTGCCGCAACAGTCGACGAGACCGGTGTCTCATTGAAATGGGGCAAGGTAAAGAAGGCTGACGGCTACATTATCATGGCCGGTTTCGGAAAGAATTCTTTAATGAAGGCAGGAGCTGTGAAAGGCTCCGCTAACAGGAAATTCAGATTTGAGCTGATTGGCGGTAATGCTTTAGGCTCTTTTAAGAAGATTAAGCTTCGTGTTAAGGCCTACAAGATAGTTGACGGCAAGAAGGTTATCCTTGGAAAGAGCAGTGTTTGCAAGGTACAAGCAATTAATTGAGTTTTGGTATTGACGTAACAGTTTTTTATGTTATAATTCATCTTGTGCTATGCAAAATAACCCTTAAAGTTGTTACGCACAATTCTGCAACCGGAAGGGGGTAGGTGAGAAAATGTCAAGCGTTCAGGTAAAAGAGAATGAGTCTTTAGACAGCGCTCTTCGCAGATTCAAGAGAAACTGCGCTAAGGCAGGTATCCAGCAGGAGATCCGCAAGAGAGAGCATTACGAGAAGCCGAGCGTAAAGCGTAAGAAGAAGTCTGAAGCAGCTCGCAAGAGAAAATTTAAGTAATAAGATGATCAAGGGCATCGTTTTTTCGATGCCCTTTTTGTTTTTGGGATAATCAAACCGGAATAATCAAACCGGGATAATCAAACAAACCCCGTACCTCGTAAGGCACGAAGTGCCACTTTTATATGAGCAGGCAGCAAATCGGATTGCGAATTGCATTGACTTGCGTCAAGGCTGACATGCTTTTCTAATTTTCTGCTTTTTATTGCCGGTCGCTTATGCTATAATATATTTGTATGCGTATGCACAAAACTGATCATATCGGAGTTCCCTTTATATGAATGACAAGCATAGTGCAGCGGGCGGTTTCAGCCTGTTTGCAAGATATACACTTATACTTTCAATTGTAGTTGCAGCGGTTTTTTCAGTAATGTTCGGATGTGAGCCTGCGAGGTTTATTATGGCTCTTGTGGTTGTACTTTTTCTCGACACGGTTTTTCTGATCTATTCGTTTATTTGCAGAGATTCACTCTTTGTAAAGGCGGGTAATTACATACTTGTATCGGCCTGTTATCTGATCGGTGTCGGTCTTACGTTTATTTACGGTGTTTTTTTAAGCGTACCTGTTTTTATCGTTATTCCGTGTATCGCTGTTATTTTTACAAATGCAGGGATAGGAATTGTGTCACAGGCGATTCTCATGTCGCTTTTTGCTTTCCTTCACGGCGGGATAAACCTTGAAATTGCAGAGATTTTTGTCATCGGAGTTTTTCTTTGTCTGATGATTACACTGGCGGGGAGTGTCCCGTCTCTGATTGTGTCAATTGTTCTCTGTCCGGTTCTCGACCTTTGCGTAAGATGTGCGCTTAACGGTTTCAACCTTGATGAAGCTTTGTCCTTTGATTTTTATATCATGGCGGCGGCCGACTTAGTCATTCTTTTGACTGCATTCATTTGTCACAGATTTTTGCTCAAGGATTTGTCAGTAAGTTCGTACCGTGATTTTGTGTTTGACCTTGATGGCGCAAAGGAGTCACAGCATGACGTTGTACCGGAGGCGGCTACAGCAGCAGAATCTGAAAGCAGCGGATTTTTGCCCGGAAACGCCGGAAGCGGACATGATGATTTGGAAAAGAGCGAGGTCGACTTTGATCTTGAGGGATTTGCTGCGGTAAATCAGGAGAAGAAGATGACCGCTAATGATGTGCTTTCGGATGTTTCGGTAATTCACGCTGAAGAGCCGGACCTTGCGAAAAGCAGGGAAGATGCCGGAACCTTTGATGTTTCAGAGCTTATTTCAAATTATGAAATAAGCATCGGTGCATGCATCAGTGAAGATTTTCCCTATGTAAAGCTTTTAAGAGGGGAACATCCGAAGCTTTACAGGCACTGCATTGAGGTCGCAGAGTATGCTTCCTATGCAGCAGATTTAATCGGATGCGACAAGACACTTGCTTACGCCTACGGGCTCTATCACGAGGTCAAGCGTGTTCATGCGATTGAGGATGAGCTTTACAGCTGCCTTTTTGAAAATTACCATCTTCCGCACCTGTTTTTAAAGTCACTTGTTGATTATTCAGAGAAGCGGAAGATGCCGATGCTGCGTGAGGTCGGTATTGCTGCGCTTGCTGATGATGTTTTGACCATGAGAAACTACCTTCTTGCAAGAAATGAGGAGATAAACGGTGAGAAGGTTGTGGCAAATGTTATCAGAGTCAGAAAAAACCAGAAGCTTATCGAATACTGCGGTCTCTCCGAGACTGAACTTGAAATAGTATCCGAGTATCTGAGACAGATACTATTAGTATAGCATTTGCCGGACTGAATGATTTCAGATACTATGAGTATAGCGTTTGCCGGACGGATTGATTACAGATGCTATGAGTATAGCATTTGCCGGACTGATTGATTAAAGATACTATGATGACAGCATATATCGGATTGATAGATTAAAGATACTCTGATAACAAGGTATAAACGGATTATTTGAAACAAGTTTAAATAGTATTGTGTACAAAGAAAGCAAAGAAAAAATATGACACTGATATTTGAAAAGGAAGTTGAGACTAATTTTGATTTTAATGAGGAAGAGCTGGCGAAGGAAATATTAGACAGGTTTCTCGATTACATAGGCTGCGATTGGGATGTTGAGGCAGGGCTTCTTATCACCGGCAATGAAGCAATCAGGGCTATTAACAGTGAGCAGCGAGGCATCGATTCGGCAACCGATGTTTTAAGCTTTCCGATGCTTTCGTACGAAGAGCCGGGAAATCTTTCTTTTATTGATGAGGAGGACAATGACTGCTTTAACCCTGATTCGGGCGAACTGATGCTCGGTGATATCGTCCTTTCATATGACAGGATTTTGAGCCAGGCAGAGGAGTTTGGGCACAGCGTAAAGCGGGAGTACTCTTTTCTTATTGTCCATTCACTTCTTCATCTGTTCGGATTTGACCATATTGAGGAAGATGACAGAGCTGTCATGGAAGAGAAACAAAGAGAGTTTATGGAGATTCTCGGAATATCAAGATAGTCAGAATATGCCAGATGAAATTCAGTGGATTACAGGAACATCAAAATAGTCAGAATATGTGAGAGAGGTATTTGATTTGTCCGGAAAGATTAAAAAAGTGTTGTTTATTTTCACATTGCTCATTTTGGCAGTTTCACTTTACGGATGCGGTAAGAAGGCAGCTGAAGAAACACAGCCGGAAGAGGTTTTGGAGCCTGAGCCCACACCGGCACCTGCCCCGACACCCGTTCCGACACCTGTGCCGACCCCGACGCCCGAACCGAAACCCGAAAATGTGAGCATCCTGACAGGACTTGAGCTTACTGCCGAAGAGGCATCAAAGAGACCGATAAGCGTTTCGATAAACAACCTCAAGGTTGCGTCTCCACAGAGCGGTATCGGCGATGCAGGCGTTCTTTGTGAATTTATCACAGAGGCCGGCATTACGAGATTCCTTGCAATCTTTGATAAAATTGATGAAGAATCGGGGGCTTCTAAGAGACTCGGCTCGGTAAGAAGTGCAAGGCACTATGTTGCGGCTTTTACGACTTTTTTTGACTCGATCTTTATTCATTACGGTGAAACGACATATGCCGCAAAGAAGATTGACAAGCTGAAAGTAGATGACATCGACGGTATCACGGGCATCGGTGATCAGGTATTTTACCGTGACTCGAGCATCAAGGCACCTCACAATGCATTTGCCGATAAAGAGGGCATTGATAAGGGAATTGAAGCCATGAAGTTCCGCACGGAGATCAAAAAGAAGTTCGAGGCACCTTACGACTTCGATTTTGAGCCTTCGGAGACAAAGGTTGGCGACAAGCTTCACATTGAACTTCCCTATTCAAGCTACATCACAACCTATTTTGATTACGCAAATGAGACGGGTGAGTATCTGAAGGGACATTTTGGAACTGAACATGTTGACTATAACACCGGAAAGCAGCTTTCCTTCAAGAACATAATCGTACTTGATGTGAAGTATACCCAGAAGGACAAGAACGGGTATATGGATATAAACTTTGCAGAGACAGAGGGAAAAGGATATTACTTCTGTGACGGTAACGTCAGTGAGATAAAGTGGTTTGCCGATGAGAACAAGGGAAGACTTGAACTGACAGACGATACAGGCAGGAAGCTTTTACTTAAGCCCGGAAAAGTCTACATCGGGATTTATCCCGATTCAAAGGACGATAAGATTGTAATGGCGTCCCAAAAGGAAGAGTAGTAATCATTTTTAATGAAATTTTTTATGAAAGATTGTTTAACAAACTAAGGGCAGGAAGAGGAATGTCTACAAAAAAAGGTAATTTTTTGATACATGGAAGTATACTTGCTGTTACGGGCATAATCTCGAGGATTATCGGCCTTCTCTACAGAATGCCCCTCGAACGCATTGTGGGACCTGAAGGTATGGCTTATTACAGCAATGCCTATGAAATCTACAATCTGTTTCTTCTGCTTTCGACCTACAGCATGCCTGTTGCTGTTTCAAAAGTAATTTCAGCTTTTGAGGCAAAAAAGCAGTATACGAATTCAAACAGAACTTTTAAGCTTGCCCTGATTATCTCACTTGTTCTTGGCGGATCTTTTGCAACCGTGCTTTTTGTGTTTGCAAAACCGATTGCAACTATGCTCGGATGGCCCTCTATTGCAATTCCTCTCAGGATTCTTGCTCCGACCATTTTCGTTTTCGCTCTTGCGGGAACGCTTCGCGGTCTGTTCCAGGGGAAGAAGAACATGATACCTACATCTGTTTCACAGCTTCTTGAACAGATTGTAAATGCAGTCTGCTCTGTTGTTGCTGCAATTCTTCTTATGAATTCGGCAGCAGATAACATGAAGGCTGTAATGGGTGCTGCGGGAAGCACACTCGGAACGCTTGCCGGTGCAGTTTTTGCACTTCTTTTCATGCTTTTTGTTTATCTTATTAACAGGGAGTTTATCAATAATCAAGTGTCAAGGGACAGAAGCTATGAAATGAAGTCGGATCCGGAGATTTTAAAGATGCTCATTTTTACAATGCTTCCGATCCTTCTGAGTCAGACACTCTACCAGGTCAGCGGCATCATTGACAGTGCCATGTTCGGAAACATTTTGGACGGCAAAGGAATCGCTGAAAGTGTCCGTGCCGTGTACTGGAATTCGTACAGCAATAAGTACAGACTGCTAAGCAATGTACCCGTTGCCATTGCAACTGCTTTCAGCGTCACGATTGTTCCTAACATCGCAGGTAATTTTGCCGAGGGCAGGCTTGACATTATAAGAGAAAAAATCAGTTCGGCAATAAAGCTGAATATGATCATTGCAATTCCTGCGGCATTTGGCTTTATGGCACTTGCAAAGCCGCTTCTTACGTTTATGTTTAAGGACAGTACGGAACTTTCGGCAAATGTACTTAAACTTGGTTCGATAGCTGTTGTGTTCTTTGCTTATTCAACGCTGACAAACGGCATCCTTCAGGGCATCAGCAAGGTAAACGCGCCGGTTATTCACGCTGCGATATCACTTGCGGTTCACGTTGTATTAAACTATGTGCTTTTAAGCTTCTTTAACTTTGGCGCCTATGGTCTTACAATCGGCAACATTACCTACGCATTTCTTGTAAGCGTTCTGAACTGGAGAAAAATAAGAGTTGAGCTTGACTACAGGCAGGAACTCAAGACATCGTTTTTTCTTCCGCTTGCAGCGGCGGCAGTTATGGGTTTGGCGGCTTTCGGAACTTATCACGGACTGATTCTTATTATCAGGAGCAATACCATCTGCTGCATCGTTTCGGTAATTGTTGCGGTAGTTGTATATTTTGCTGTTCTCATCTTAATTAGGGGACTTACCAAAGAGGAAATTCTTGAGATGCCCGGAGGAAGGACGATTTTTGGCATCCTGCAGAGAGTTCATCTCATAAAGTGACGGACAAATCAGTATGCTTAGATTATCGAACATTAAACTTAAACCCGGGTTCTCAGAAAGCGATCTTTCGCGGGCAATCGCTAAAGCGCTTGGAAATCCTTACTCAAGGAATATAAAATACAGTATCGCAAAGCAGTCAATCGATGCAAGAAATAAGGATGATATCAGAATAGTTCTGTCGGTTGACTTAAGCTGCTCAAATGAAAAGGAGCTTTTAAAAAGAAGAATTAAGAATCTCAGTGAGGTAAGTGAGAAGAAGTACGCTGTCCCGGAATGCGGAGATAAAGAGCTTCGAAACAGACCTGTGATTGTCGGAAGCGGGCCTTGCGGTTTGTTTGCGGCATACTATCTTGCAAAGCTTGGCTACAGACCGCTCGTTATCGAACGCGGAGAGTGCGTTTCCGAAAGAGAAAAAACTGTTGAATCATTTTTTGCCGGAGCACCCTTGAAGCCTTCTTCCAACATTCAGTTTGGAGAGGGAGGCGCAGGCACATTTTCTGACGGAAAGCTTAACACAATGGTATCCGACAGAGAAGGAAGAATTCCCGAGATTTTCAGGACATTCGTTGAAAACGGTGCTCCCCCGGAGATACTGTATCTCAACAAGCCTCATATAGGGACCGATGTTTTAAAGATCGTTGTCACTTCGATGCGTGAGCGGATAGAGGCTTACGGCGGTGAGTATATGTTTGGAACAAAGCTTACCGATTTTGATATACGTGATTCGCACATTGAGGCATGTGTCGCAGAGGATGTTAACGGCAGTATTAAAAGGATTCCGGCAGATGTTGTGGTACTTGCAATCGGGCACAGCGCAAGGGATACTTTTCAGATGCTTAATGACAGGCAGATTACGATGCACCGTAAGCCTTTTGCAATGGGCGTGCGGATTATGCATGATCAGTACCTTATAGATGTTTCTCAATACGGCGGAAAATCAGAGGATCTTAAGCTCCCTGTTGCCGACTATAAGCTTACTTACACCACTAAGGACGGAAGGGCTGTTTATTCATTCTGCATGTGTCCGGGTGGCTTTGTCGTAAATGCTTCGTCCGAGAAAGGAATGCTGTGCGTCAACGGAATGAGCTACGCAAGGCGTGACTCGGGCTTTGCAAACAGTGCTTTGGTGGTATCGGTTAATCCTGAGGACTACGCCGCTTACGGCGATACGGCCCTTGCTGGAGTGGCTTTCCAGCGTGAGCTTGAAAAAAGGATGTACGCTCTTGCTGACGGAAAGATTCCCTCACAAAGCTACGGAAGCTTTAAAGAAGCTTCGGAAAGCGATAAACAGGGTGAAAGACAGGAT
>JAZLIL010000214.1:0-2526 GCA_045617405.1 Lachnospiraceae bacterium
TATATTGCCGAAGGCGGTATCGGATATGCAAAGGAACTGCTGGAAAAGGCATTGGGCGACGAGCAGGCGGTTTCGGTTATTACAAAGCTCACCTCGAGCCTGCAGGTTAAGCCCTTTGAATTTGTACGAAAGACAGAGCCTGCGCAGCTGCTCAACTTTATTCAGGATGAGCATCCCCAGACTATTGCACTTATATTATCGTATCTGGCACCGTCACAGGCTGCAGCGGTTATTTCTTCGCTTCCGCCCGACAGACAGCCGGATGTTGCCAAGCGTGTGGCTACTATGGACAGGACGAGCCCGGATATTATCAAAGAGGTTGAGAAGATGCTCGAAAGTAAGCTGGCCAGTCTTGTTAATCAGGATTATACAATTATCGGCGGCGTAGATCAGGTTGTTGAAATTCTTAATACGGTTGACCGAGGAACAGAAAAGCACATCATGGAGATACTCGAAATCGAAGAGCCGGAGCTGGCAGATGAGATCAGAAAGAAGATGTTTGTATTCGAAGACGTTTTACTTCTCGACGACAGAGCTATTCAGCGAGTGTTGCGTGATGTTGATAATAATGATTTGGCTCTTGCACTTAAGGGAACCAATGAAGAGGTTCAGAATGCTATCTTCAATAACCTTTCAAAGCGTCTTGCTACGATGATCAAGGAAGACATGGAATTCATGGGTCCTGTTCGTATGAAGGATGTTGAGGAGGCTCAGCAGAAGATAGTAAATGTTATACGTAAGCTTGAGGATAGTGCTGAGATTGTAATTTCTAGAGGCGGAGGCGACGAAATCATTGTCTAGTAACCTTGTCAAATCGTATTTTACAACAAAAGAAACCAGCGTTCCCCGAGTTATTGACAATAACGTGGCAGTTGAAGCGGTTATTGAAAGAATCCGTATGGAATCCATGCCAAATACCGAGTCCGGCGATGCGCAGGAGTATGAGTGGGAAAACTTTGGTGACGGTAGTGAGCAGCTGACAAGCGAATTTGCACAGGGTCTGGATGCACAGGCACTGGAGGCTCTTACCGGCGAAGGCGACAGCGCCGAGGCCATGACGGTAATTAAAGCTCAGATAGCAAAAGACGCCGAAAATATGCGTGAGAAGATGCTTGCCGAGCTTGAAGCGGAAAGAAATAAGCTGATAGAGAAAACCAATTCGGAAGTAACCATGATGAAAAATCTTGCTTCCGAGGAAATTGCCAGAGATAAAGCTATTGCACTTGAGGCTGCAAAAAGAGAGGGCTATGAAATCGGTATAAGGCAGGCAGAGGAAGAACTTGCAAAAGGCAAGGCTGATTTGGAGCTTGTTCGCAAACGTCTCGAGGAAGAATATGAGGATAAGATGTTTGACCTGGAGCCTCAGTTTGTCAGACATATTACGAATATATATGAGAAGGTGTTCCAGATTGAGCTTTCCGACAAGAAGGACATTGTCCTTAACATTTTAAGAAATGCAATGCAGAAGGTTGAAGGAACAAAGAATTATATCATTCATGTAAGCCGTGAGGATTATTCATTTGTAAATGAAAACAAGGACGTGCTTATTCAGGCCTCGCTTTCGGCAGATGTTATCGTTGACGTGGTCGAGGATATGACCATGAAGCAGGGCGACTGCATGATAGAAACGGCTAACGGAATATTTGACTGCGGAATCGATACGCAGTTAAGCGCAATTAAGAAAAGACTGACCTTACTTTCTTATGAAGGCAGGGATTAACAATGAGGTGACAAAGACTTGGATGCAGGCAGAGTGAATTTTGAAAAGTACATTAAGGTTGCAGAAGAGTCTTTTTTTGCAAGAAAAGGTAAAATTGTCAATGTCGTAGGTCTGACAATCGAGTCAATGGGACCCGATGCGAGACTTGGCGACGTATGCTACATTTATCCAAGCGATGTAGCAGCCAAGCCGATAATGGCTGAGGTGGTAGGCTTTAAGGAAGGCAAGACACAGCTGATGCCCTATGACCAGGTTGAGGGAATAGGAATCGGCAATATTGTTATTAATACTGACAAGCCGTTAAATGTTATCGTAAGCGAATCGTTGCTTGGTAAAACTCTCGACGGACTGGGAAGACCTTCGAACGGAGAGGAAATACTTGAAGGTCGTGCATACTCTGTGGAAGCACCGCCGCCGGATCCCATGAGCAGAAAAATCATCGATGAGGTGCTGAGCCTCGGAGTTAAGGCAGTTGACGGACTTCTTACGATCGGCAAAGGACAGCGTATAGGAATATTTGCCGGTTCCGGTGTAGGTAAATCAACACTGATGGGTATGTTCGCAAGAAATACAAAGGCTGATATCAATGTTATCGCGCTGATTGGTGAGCGAGGCAGAGAGGTTAGAGAATTCATAGAACGGGATTTGGGACCGGAAGGAATGAAAAGGTCGGTTGTTGTAGTGGCAACCTCGGACCGACCGGCTCTTGAAAGAAATAAGGCTGCCAAGACAGCCACCGCCATTGCGGAGTATTTTCGAGATCAGGGCAAGGATGTGCTGCTTATGATGGACTCGCTGACACGATT
>JAZLIL010000215.1:0-9169 GCA_045617405.1 Lachnospiraceae bacterium
AAGATATCGTCCAAAATGAGCTCTTGTAATAACCGTGTCCGGATTTTCACGTGTAATATCGTCGATTGTAATATCAAAACCGACCTCGCGGAGCTTTTCACACATAATCTCGTTTCGGTGAAGACGTGCATCAATAGCACCGGCAAGCTCACGGCTCAGCGTGTCATCATCGGGATTCACAAAGAGACCGACAATATGGATGTCTGATTCCTTGTAGGCTGCCGAGATTTCGACTCCCGGAATTACCTCAATGCTCTTCCCTTCTTTCTTAAGCTCCTCTGCAGCAAAGAAAGCCTCTTTAACTCCTCCTATGCCGTCATGATCCGTGACTGCAACGGCGCTGATACCAAGTTCGCAGGCGCGCCTTACGAGTTCGCGCGGTGAGAACGTCCCGTCCGATGCATTTGTGTGTGTGTGCAGATCTATCATTATAAAACCTCTTATATTATTTACTTACCGGAATCTTCCTTGTTGTCGTTAAGATACTTCACGAGCTCGCGAAGAAGCTGAGTGTACTCCTCGAGGAAGCCTCTTGTATTGTCGATGATGAAACCGACTTCCTCCTCGAGTGCTGCATGCTCATACTCAGCCGCCTTATTTGCTATCCTGTTGGCACCTATGTTATCGCAGGTTCCCCTGATCGAGTGGAAGATTACCGCATAATCATGCCAGCGCCCTTCGTCCATGGCATTTCTGATCTTCTGCATTTCCGATGCCCCGTTGTTGACGAAAACCCGGAGAAGCCCGAGATACATTCTCTTGTTGTTCTCGCACAGAGCCATGCCGGCATCGACATCAACAAATTTAAGCTCTGATCCTGAACCGGACCCCTTTTGTTCCTTGTTCTCGTTCGCACTATCGTCAATGGATGAGTTTTCCTCAATTGAAGGAAGCTTTCCAATCGGCGTCCTATCATAAACAGTCTGCGGAATAGTCATGGAAAAGACCGATCCGATACCATAATTACTCTGTACTGAAATCGAGCCCTTCATAAGGTCGAGAAGCTGCTTGGTAATCGTCAGGCCGAGTCCGGCACCTTCGAAACCGGCCACCGACGTCGTCACGCCGCCACGGAACATCTTGAACATTCTGTCAAGCTCATCTTCCCTGATACCGATACCGGTATCTTCAACGCTGATAATGAGATCGCCCGTACCGTTGTTTCTCGTATCCCATGAAACGCTAAGCGTAATCGACCCCTCATGTGTGTACTTAAGGGCATTGATAAGAAGGTTTGACATGAGCTGCTTAACTCTGTTCTCATCACCGACAAGCCCTGTGGGAATATCCTCGGCAACCATACACATAAACTTTAACTGCTTCTTCTGCGCTTTTGAATTGTACTTTCGCGCCACCTCCAGAATAAGCTTCTTTATTTCGTAGCGCGCTTTAAGAAGCGAAATGTTGCCGGCATCGATTCTTGAATAGTCCATAACATCACTGACTATATTTTTCAGCATATCTCCGGCATCAAGGATATTCTCGGCATATTCTCTTGTCTTCTCTTCCTTTGTCTCCTCAAGGATAGTCTCATTCATCTTCAGAATGGCATTGATGGGAGTTTTTATCTTATAGCTGATGTTTGCAATGAACTTCGTCTTCTCCCGATAGAGCAGTTCCGTCTCATCCTTAAGACGCTTCATCTCCCTGTTCGTCTTCTCACTCTCGGTAATGTCCATCATTTTGATGGCATGACCGACAACCTTTCCCATATCAATGATATCTGACTTCTCGGCCCGGTAAATCCTGCCGTCCGCTTCGTAAATCTCAGAGAAATTCTTCAGAAACTCATCGACGATCGGTTCGACCTTAACTTCATTAAGCGGATTCAGTATCCTGTTTGCATCCTCGTTTATAAATGCCAGTTGATTGTTCTCATTGGTAATAATATAGCCGGTGTGATCCGTACTGATAACACCGTCGATTGTTGCCTGATCGGTTCCGAACAGCCTGTAGTTCTGAGAAATCAGCCCAAGACCGCAGAAGACAATCATAGACATGATAGGTACTACATCGTAGTACTTAATAAGCCCGCAGGCCTGAACCACAACAACGATAATAACGCCGAAATCGGCACCAATCATGTAACGGAGCATCCTTCTGTCACGTCCGATGGCACTCTTGTAATTGATGATACCGTAAAAGCTCACCATCAGATACGTAATCATTATGAAAATCATGGACAGAATGTAGCCGATGGCCTTTCTGCTCGCAAAGAAGTAATGCCCCTGCGACTTAACGATACCTATTGAAGCGTAGAAAAGGCCGTGGTAGTCACAGGTGAGAACAAGTCCGAAAATACCGAGACTGACGAACCAGATAATTGCTTTAATCCACCTCGGTATTTTCCAGTTGTAGTGCTCGGCAAACCCCATCAGAAGGCAGTCCCCGAGAAAACACTTACCGAAATATCCGATTTTGACGCTCATCAGCATTCCGGCCGAATCGGTGGCAATGAGCTCAAAGATGTAGCCGAGAACCGAGATAAGGCTGCATATGGTGGCAACAATAACGAACGGGTTCCTAAGCTTCTGTCTGTTCGACATGGAAATCGCCAGAAACATGAGCCCCGCCAGTAATGCAATGTAATGAATCACCAATACTATTGTATATACCATATCATCCTTTCCTGCCCGAAAAAACAGTTACTTTCCTACCTCATCGAGGCGGGCATTGACAAAGATATCATAAACAGCCTGTATAGCCGCTTCGAAATCGTCGTTCTTGACACCGAAAATAATATTGAGCTCAGATGAACCCTGATCGAGCATCTTGATGTTGATGTTCTTATGAGCAAGTGCGGCAAAGATTCTTGCTGCAACACCACGGTTTGACTTCATGCCGCGACCTACAACGGCGATGAGCGCAATGTCTGTCTCGAGCTCAATCTGATCGGGATTGCACATCCTCTTGATGGCTGCAAGGACCTCCTGTTCACGGCCGAGAAACTCAGGCTGATGAACAACAACCGTCAGTGTATCGATTCCCGAAGGCATGTGCTCAAAGGAAATCCCGTTCTCTTCAAACGCCTGAAGCACTCTGCGTCCGAAGCCGACCTCTGAGTTCATCATGTCCTTTTCAATGGAAACGGATACGAAATTCTTCTTTCCTGCGATACCGGTGATTGTGTAGTCTGATGATCTGACTGTATTCTCGACTATCATGGTGCCCTCATCCTCGGGAGCATTTGTGTTTCTGATGTTAATCGGGATACCCTCGCGGCGAACGGGGAAAATGGCATCCTCATGAAGAACGCTCGCTCCCATATATGAAAGCTCGCGGAGCTCCCTGTAGGTGATAACCTTGATAATCTCGGGATCCTTGATGATCCTCGGATCAGCTACAAGAAAACCCGAAACATCGGTCCAGTTCTCATAAATGGAAGCATGAACAGCTTTTGCAACGATTGAGCCTGTGATGTCCGAACCACCTCTTGAAAAGGTTTTGATCTTTCCGTTAGTGGCATATGAACCATAAAAGCCGGGAATAACAGCATTTTTGCATGCGAGAAGTCTCTGTGACATGATTTTCTGAGTCCTGTCGCCATCGAACCTGCCGGTCTTATCAAAAAAAATAACCTCTGCAGCATCGACAAATTCAAAATCGAGGTACTTCGCCATAATTCTACCGTTAAGGTACTCGCCTCTTGATGCGGCGTAGTCCTTCCCGGTTTTGTCAGCGAAGTTCTTCCTAATGGTTTCAAATTCATCATCGAGTGAGAAATCAAGCTTAAGTCCGGCGATGATTTCATCATATCTTGCCTTGATGGCCGAAAGCTCCTTATCAAAGGGCTTTCCCTCTTCTGCAAGTGCGTAGCATGCATAGAGCATGTCTGTAACCTTTGTGTCAAGAGGATTCCGCTTTCCGGGTGCCGACGGGATAACATACCGTCTGTCGGGATTTGATTTTACAATGTCCCCCACCTTTGCAAACTGCTCGGCATTTGCAAGCGAGCTTCCTCCGAATTTGACTGCTATACTCATTTTTATTCCCCTGCTTTCCCCTTACTCTTCCATATGATTGTGTAAAGGCTTTTTATTGCAATATGATAACATCATAAAAAGCAATTTTCAATTAATATTGTGAACATAAGCCCGTTCTTTCGTCCGATGTATCTTCCGCATGGGACAGCCTTAGAGCTCTCAGATATCCTCAAGATCCTCTGCCTCGATTGTACAAAGAAGCTCCTTTGTAATCTCCTCCGCACCGACTATTCTTCCGGCCTGGTTGCCTATTGCCTTCTCAAGGTAGTTTCTTGCGTCACGCGCGTTTGCAAAATTGTCGGGCTTGTTTTCACAGCGCTTTTCGAAGTACTTCTTCGCCTTCTCAACTGCCGCCCCGGACATCACGTAATCCTGCCTCTTGCATGTCGAAAGCAGAATTTCGATAAGCTCGTCAGATGAATAGTCATCAAAATTAATATACTTGTTGAAACGCGAACGAAGTCCGGGATTGCTTGCAAGGAACTCCTCCATGAGGCTCGGGTAGCCTGCCACGATAACAATAAGGTCGTCACGGTGATCCTCCATAATCTTAAGAAGCGTATCAACAGCTTCCTGACCGTAGTCACCCTCGTTCTTATCGACTGTCAGGGTATATGCCTCGTCGATAAAGAGGATTCCGCCCATTGCCGACTCGCAGACCTCCTGCGTCTTTGTTGCCGTCTGACCGATGTAGCCGGAAACAAGTCCGGACCTGTCTACCTCGACGAGCTGGCCCTTTGAAAGAATTCCAAGAGAATGGTAAACATTCGCAAGTATTCTTGCCACGGTTGTCTTTCCGGTTCCGGGGTTGCCCGAGAACACGAGATGCTTTGAGACCGTAGGCTGCTTAAGTCCTCTCTCCTCACGCAGCTTCTGAACCTTAAGGAGATTGACGATTGTGTTGACATCCTTCTTTACCGCCTCAAGTCCCGTAAGAGCATTAAGTTCTTCAAGCGATTCCTCGACGCTCTTCTTCTCCACAGGCTTCACGGGTGCGGGCTTTCCTGTGCTCGTGAGCGCAAAATCCTTCAGATAGTCACTGAGCATGCGGTCGTAGGCCGTCAGGTTGTCTGTTTCCTTGTCGTCAGCATCGTCAATGAAGGCAATAAATGCCTGCCCAAGCTCCTTGTAGCAGCGAACAAGACCCTTTGCGTAACCTGATTTTCCGCTTATCTTCTTTCCGGCATCACCGAGGACGAAGTACTTGACAGGGAGCGGTACCTCTTCGAGATACTTCTCTGTCGTTACGTGATACTCCCTCGCTATAATCATCAGCTGCTTCTCCGAGAGCTGATAATTCAAGACCTCTTTAATAAACTCCATCTCCTTAGGCATCAGTCTGCCGTTTCCGAGTGCAATGAAAAGCAGATACTTTAGGAAATCAAAGCGAAGCCCGTCCTTAAACGATGCCTGCGCCGAGTCCTTAACAACTCCGGCCTTCTGAAGCTCCTGTGCCATTTCGTACTGCTCATCGAGCATTTCCTTTATCTGTGAATTGTCCATTTTTCCACCGAATCCTCTTATGCGTTCTTATTACTTATCGCTGTGCTGCCGTCACGGTTTTGCGTTCATTATTTTCCGTTCCGAATGCTGCCGCGGTTTTGTGTTCACTTTTTTCCATTCCGGATACCGTCACGGTTGTACGTCCATGAAAAGCAAACGTCATTAATGCTGTTCTTCTGCTGTTGTGAGCACTACATCGACAAGACTCTTCATCTCTTCTCCCGTCTGTTCGTCACATGACCCCGGAAGAATCCTGACCGCCGTCTTAAGTCCGAATGCCTTCACCTCTTCAATGAGAGCCTTTGCGGGAGCGGCATTGAATTTATCCTTCAGGTACTTGCTGCAGTCAAAGATAATCTCGTCCTTCTCATACCCTGCCTTCTTCGCCACCTCAACGGCGTACTCGGCACAGTGAATGCAGCTTCCGGTAAGAACAGGAACAGCCGCATACTTTCTTGCAGCCTCAAGAAGTCCGGGTGTCTCCTCTGCCCTTGAAGGTCCCACGTAAACCATCGGGATTCCGTTGTATTCGCGAAGTGCCTTTTCAAGTGCCTCCGCATTTCTCGTGTTTATCATAATCGGCGCCTCCTCTTCCTCCTGAAGACTCTTTACTGTTTTACAAAGCTCTGACGTTTGGTCAGGGTTATTCATCATATTAACTTCAATCACATCGGGTTCCTCGCCAGACGATGCAGAAAGGATTTTGTCCTCGCCGACGTAAAGCTCCTTTGTGCCGCTGCTCACAAGCATCACCTTTGTGAGCGCTCTTCCGGTTATTGCCGCCTCGACATCTTCATCACTGTACCTCTCACGAAGCTCACCGATGAGTCTTTTCTCTCCCGCGATGTACGAAGGATCTGTTCCGCAGCAGCCGCCGATGATTGTGACTCCAAGGTCAAGCATCTCCTTTACGCTTGCCAGATACTCGTCGACCGTCACATCATAGACCGTATCGCCGTTTTCAACCCTCGGAAGTCCCGCGTTGGCCTGTACCATAACAGGGATATCAACAACTGTCAGAATCTGCTTCACAATGAGAACGAGGTCCGACGGGGGAAGAGAACAGTTGATACCCACGGCATCGACACCCAGCCTCTTCATGAGAATTGCCATGTTAACCGGATGCACTCCGAGGAAGGTCCTCCCTGATGCCGTAAAGCTCATACATGCCGCAATCGGAAGCTTTGAACACTCCCTTGCCGCAATGACGGCCGCCTTCAGCTCATGAAGATCTGTCATCGTTTCTACAAGGATGAGATCGGCTCCCGCCTTCTCGCCTGCTGTTATCTGCTCTTTATATGTCTCGACACAGTCCTCAAAGGTCATCGGGCCAAGAGGTTCGAGAAGCGGACCGCACGGGCCGAGATCGAGTGCAATATATTTCGGACCAAGCTCCCTTATCAGTCTGAAGGATTCGCCGATTACCCTGTCGACGGTGTACTCCTTAGGAAGCTTCTTTTTGTTGCTGCAAAATGTGTTTGAAGAGATGATTTCACTTCCTGCGTCAATGTAGAGCTGCTTGACTTCCTGCACTACCTCCGGATGAAGGATGTTCCAGGTGTCCTGAAGTTCACCGGGCCTGATTCCCCGTTTTTGCATCATGGTGCCCATCGCACCGTCCAAAATGTAGTAACCCCTTTTCAGATCCATTTATGCTGCTCCCTCCTGTGATTCTGACACAATATGATAACAAATTGTGAAGTATTTTACAATTATTAAAAACACCTATTCGAGTGAACCACGCCTGCAATGCTTTGCCGCCTTGTTCCGATACATGTCTCCGTCCGCCTCATTCAGGCACTCGCTGAAGCTTTTCGCACAACAGGAAGAATTGTAGAGACAGGCTCCGTGACTCGATGTAAACGGGTGATCAAGCACCTTATGAGAATTCTCTGCCATCGCCCTGTCAAGATCGACAACTCTGCTCTCAAGGGAGCCCGTGTCAACATCTGTTGCAAGAAGCACAAACTCATCGCCTCCGAGTCTTGCAAGGATATCGCCGGCGTGCGCAACATTTCTTAGGCACCACGCAAGAAGAATGATACACTTATCACCTTCTTCATGACCAAAAATGTCGTTTATATACTTCAGGTGATCAAGATCGAAGTAGAGTATCCCGATTGTCTTTTTTTCAAGAACTGCTCTGTCAAAGACGGGCACCGCATTGGAAAGGAATCCGTATCGGTTGTAAAGTCCCGTCAGCGAATCCGTCATCGCAAGACGTCTGAAGTGTGACAGCGTCACATTCAGATCGTATCTTGCGCTCATGTTTGCAAGACTGCTTCCGATTGAAAGGAGCAGGTCGTGGCAGTTCGGTTCGAGCGGATAGTTGCAGTTTGAAATCACAAAGGTTCCGAATGTCCTGTCAAGGTAGTGGACCGGCAGGCAGAAGTAGAAATTGCCGGGCTTCATCGATGCAATCCCGTCCGGGAGAATCTCCGACGCAATGAAATCATCGGGATGATGAGGCTTGTTGTCACTTACACCCGCAAAAACATGGAGCATTTTGTCGTAGCTTCCCATCCAAAAGAAGCGATCGGACCTTTCGCTGTTTTTGCCCTCAGTCTCATTGTTCACGGCAATTCTCCGCTGAAGCGAAAAATAGGCTTCCTGGCAGCTGAGTCTGGCAAGCACGCGTTCAAGGCACGAAGCGAGCTCCGCGACTGTATTGCTCGAAGAAATATCCTGTCTGATGCTGTTGTTTTCAATCGTGTCAACAAAAAGCTTCGAAACTGAACCCGAAAGATCGACACAGATTTTCTTTGCATCTGATTCATTGTCTTTGACGCATCCGCATGTACCCCCGGGGACGAATTTTCCCGTAAGCGTTCTTGATTGCGCAACGCTCTCCTTCCTGAGAAGCATCTCTATTGAATCGACTGCCGCGTCACACATCTCAATCTCGGGAATGCTGACTGTAGCAAGAGTCGGGATACACATCCTCGTAAGATTCGTGTCCCCGAAGCCAACGACCTTCAATTTGTCAGGTGATGTCATGCCAAAGGTCTCCGCCGTCGAAACAATGCTCCATGCTGTTGAATCCGAAGGAGCAATAATGGCCTGCGGCGGAAGGATTGACGCAGAATTAAAGTTGTTAAGAACATCCGGCATTTCAGCGATGGATGTGCCGCCGATGTAAACTCTTCTCTCGTCGTAGGGCAGACCGTGCTCATCGAGCGCCGCCCTGTAGCCGCGAAGACGTTCGCGCCCGGTGTCATGCGAAATGCTTCCCGTGATGCAGTTGATTCTCGTAAGCTTGTGCGCCTCAATCAGATGTGATACGATATCCTTCGTGGTTGCAAAAGTATCAAAGCCGATGTAGCAGGTGTCGGAAATCTGTGTCATCAGGCTTACGACCGGAAGTTTCCTCTCCTTAGCAAAAAAGACCGCCTTAAGCACTTCGTCCGGAATCGTCGCAAGATGGCACGCCACAATCAGAGCATCAAAACAGGAAGGATCAAAGAGTGAAATAATCCTCCTGCTGCCCTCGTACTGCTTCTCTTCAAGGCCGTTCTGGCTGTACACAAAAAAGCACAAGGAATAGTCCCTGATTGCGCAGGTCCTCTCTAACGAGGTGACAAAACCCATCTGCCGTGTCTCCGTAATATCTGAAATTATTACCGCTATTCTGAGATTTTCCATATACTCCCCGTCACTGTAACGGCGTGTCGCCATAGTCAAGC
>JAZLIL010000216.1:0-3004 GCA_045617405.1 Lachnospiraceae bacterium
CGCTGAGCTCGCTTAATAAGAGTATCGCATAGTAAGCAACTAAGACCTAGAAGGGTCCGGTCTTTTGGGCCGGACCCTTACTTTTTTTCTTTATGGAAAATGGGGCCATGAAGTTTTACGACGCAATTTGTGCTCGTTATATAAGTATGAAAAAAATCGGAGGATAAACAAAATGGGATTAAACAAGAAGTCAATTGATGACATCAATGTAAAGGGCCGCAGAGTCCTTGTTCGTTGCGATTTCAACGTTCCGCTTATCGACGGAAAGATTACTGACGAAACAAGAATTGACGCAGCACTTCCTACAATCAAGAAGCTTATCAACGATGGCGGCAAAGTAATCCTTTGCTCACATCTCGGTAAGGTTAAGGATGGCCCCAATGATAATGAAAGCCTTGCTCCTGTAGCTGTTAAGCTTGCAGAAAAGCTTGGCAAAGAAGTTAAGTTCATTAACGACTGGAACGTTACAGGTGCTGATGCTACAGCAGCAGTTGCAGCTATGAAGGACGGAGACGTTATCCTTCTTCAGAACACACGTTTCCGTGGTAAAGAAGAAACAAAGAACGGTGAAGAGTTCTCTAAGGAACTTGCAGACCTTGCTGATGATTATGTATGTGATGCATTCGGTTCAGCTCACAGAGCACATGCTTCCGTTGCAGGCGTTACAGAGTTCATCAGAAAGAAAGGTGGCAACAATGTTGTTGGTTACCTTATGCAGAAAGAAATCGAGTTCCTCGGCAACGCAGTAAACGATCCTAAGCGTCCTTTCGTTGCTATTCTCGGTGGCTCTAAGGTTTCTTCAAAGATTTCCGTTATCGACAATCTCCTCGAGAAGGTTGATACACTCATCATCGGCGGCGGCATGGCTTACACATTCATGAAGGCTCTCGGTGAAGAAGTTGGTAAGTCTCTTCTTGAAGAGGACTACCTCGACTACGCTAAGGATATGATGGCTAAGGCTGAAAAGAACGGCGTTAAGCTTCTTATCCCCATCGATACAGTTGTAGCTAAGGAATTCTCAAATGACGTTCCTTTCCACACAGTAGGCAGAGGTCAGATTGCAGCTGACGAAGAAGGTCTTGATATCGGTGAGAAGACAAGAGAGCTTTATGCTAACGCTATCAAGGATGCAAAGACAGTTGTCTGGAACGGACCTATGGGCGTTTTCGAAATGTCAAACTTTGCTAAGGGTACAATCGCAGTAGCAGAAGCACTTGCAAACATCGATGCTACAACAATCATCGGCGGCGGCGATTCTGCAGCAGCTGTTAACCAGCTCGGCTTCGGCGACAAGATGACACATATTTCCACAGGCGGCGGCGCATCTCTCGAATTCCTTGAAGGCAAGGAACTTCCCGGCGTAGCAGCAGCTGACGACAAATAGAATCATCGTAAAGGAAAATACTATGAGAAAAAAGATTATTGCAGGCAACTGGAAGATGAATATGACACCTTCACAGGCCGTAGCACTTTGTGCAGAACTTAAGGACCTTGTAAAGAACGACGAAGTTGATGTTGTTTACTGTGTTCCCGCTATCGACATCGTTCCCGTTGTTGAGGCTGTTAAGGGCACAAACGTACAGGTTGGCGCTGAAAACATGTATTTCGAAGAGAAGGGAGCTTTCACAGGCGAAATCTCCGCTGCTATGCTCGTAGATGCAGGCGTTAAGTACGTTATCATCGGTCACTCCGAGAGAAGAGATTACTTCAAGGAGTGCGACTGCCTTCTTAACAAGAAAGTTAAGAAAGCTTTCGAAGCAGGTCTTACACCCATCCTTTGCTGTGGTGAAACACTTGAGCAGAGAGAAATGGGCGTTACAATGGACTGGATCAGACTTCAGATTAAGTCAGACCTTGACGGTGTAACAGCCGATCAGGTTAAGAATATGGTTATCGCTTACGAACCCATCTGGGCTATCGGTACAGGAAAGACTGCTACCACAGAACAGGCTGAAGAAGTTTGTAAGGGTATCCGTGACTGCATCGCAGAAATCTATGATGCAGCTACAGCAGAAGCAGTTCGTATTCAGTACGGCGGCTCTGTAAATGCAGGAAATGCAGCTGAGCTCTTCGCACAGCCCGACATTGACGGCGGTCTCGTCGGCGGTGCTTCATTAAAAGCAGATTTCGGCAAGATTGTTAACTACAAGTAGTCTTTTGTGGGAGGGGCTAAACCCCTCCCATTTAAGCTTTAAAAATGATTGACGATCCGGAAAGGAACAAAATGAAAAAACCTACAGTTCTCTTAATACTTGATGGCTACGGCGAGAATGAAAAGACAGAAGGAAATGCCATAGCTCTTGCAAAAACACCTGTCATGGACAAGCTTAAGAAAGAGTGCCCTTACGTACAGGGACAGGCCTCCGGAAACTTCGTCGGACTTCCCGACGGACAGATGGGCAACTCGGAAGTCGGACACACAAACATGGGTGCAGGACGTATCGTGTACCAGATGCTTGTTAAGATTACAAAAGACATTGAAAGCGGAGAATTCTTCAAGAAGCCCGCTCTTGTTGACTGCATGAATGCAGCTAAAAACGGAAATAAGGCACTTCACCTTATGGGACTTGTTTCTCCGGGTGGAGTACATTCACATATTACACATATTTACGGCCTTCTTCAGATGGCAAAGCAGTTCGGAATCGAGAAGGTATATCTTCATGCATTCCTCGACGGACGTGATGTTCCACCCGCATCTGCCGCAGACGATATGGAAAAGGTTGTCGAGAAGATGAAAGAAATCGGTGTCGGTAAGGTTGCAACAATTGCCGGACGTTTCTATGCCATGGACAGAGACAACATCTGGGATCGTGTTGAGAAAGCATACTCCGCAATGGTTTACGGTGAAGGCGTTCAGGAAACAGACCCCGTACAGGCAATCAGAAACTCCTACACAAACGGCAAGACAGACGAGTTTATGCTTCCTACCGTTGTTGATAAGGATGGTATGATTAAGGACGGTGATTCCGTTGTATTCTTTAACTTCCGTCCCGACCGTGCAAGA
>JAZLIL010000217.1:0-2281 GCA_045617405.1 Lachnospiraceae bacterium
GGACCCGGCTCTGGCTACCGGCGGCAGCATGGAAGCCTCCATCCAGTACCTCAAGGATGCTGGTTGCACCAATATCAAGGCCATGTGCATTTTTGCCTCTGATGTGGGTGTGAAGATGATTTATGAGAAGCACCCCGATGTCAAGATCTATGCGGCAAAGTATATACCCGGTGGCTTGAATGAAGATGGCTACATCGTTACTGCTGCCGGTGATGCGGGTGACCGTATCTGCGGCACATGCAGCTACAAGGCTGCTCGTCAGGCGAAACCTTGATGTAAAAGCAATCAAAAAGAATAACAGTACGGCTTTATTTTCAATCAAAGGCAGAACGTCCTTTTCTAAAATGCTGTTCTTTGCAGGGAAATATTGTACATTTGTCATCTTTTGATTTGCCATTGAAAAATGGGTACAAAAACCCCCGAAACCGTTGTGGTTTAGGGGGTTTGCAGTGACATCTGCCAGCCTGCTGGGAATTGCGCCATGACGCAAAAAGGACTCTTGATTTTCAAATCAGGAGTCCTTTTCTTGTACGGCCATATTATCAAACAATAACTGTTATTGTATTAAAACGGCGATTACCGGGTTGCCTTAGTGGGACAAATCATGGTGTGAAGTCTTTCTCAAGAAAATGAGCGAACCCAGCGCCAGAAAAACAGATCCCGCAGTCCACGCCGTAGGCTCGGCATAAAATACGCATTCAGCGCCGATAAATGCAGGTCCGATTGTTACCACAACGATACGGGCAATCAGTTCTAGGAACCAGCTTTTCTAACTCGGGGAAAAGAATGGTGACTAAGCGAGAAACGGATGTTTTCAGCTTGGCACGTTCCTTAACCTTGCCAAATCTGTATCTTCGGTGTGTGCCTTGCGGAAACCTCCAAAAATCCCGTGGAGATCCTCAACGAAATGATGGCACTTCCGTTCTGTCACATGCACGGTCCGGAGCATCACATTATGGTCGGTGCGGCGCTGTTGACAGCATATAAGAATGCGGGCGGTGACATTGATCTGCCCCGAGCGTTGACAGAGATGAAAAATCGCGGGCAGAGCGTTCCGGGCGGCGCGCGGATTTTGGGGTGCCTGCGGTGCCGGCATCAGTACGGGCATGTTCGTTTCCATCATTTCCGACTCTACACCTCTTTCGGGCGAGCCTTTCGCTTTGTCCCACCGCATGACCGCAAAATCGCTTGACGTAATCGGTACGGTAGGCGGCCCACGCTGCTGCAAGCGGGACTCCTATCTTTCCATTCTTTCTGCTATCGACTTTGTAAAAGAGCATTTCGGCATTGAAATGGAAAAGCCAAATATTGTTTGCGAGTTTTCACCCCAAAACAATCAGTGTCTCGGCAAGCGTTGTCCCTTCTCAAAAGCAAATCACATCAGATAATTCAGCCCCATGCACGGAGCGGGTTTACGCCTGCTCCGTTTTTTCATCTTCGAGGACTTCATATTCCTCACTGTACACCTCCGGAAAAAACTCTCTCAGATTTTCCGTTGGCTTGCAGGAAACATATTCAACGGCGACACCCTCGCGGATGTCGGCGGTGTAGTTCGGGTGGCACTGCGTGGGGGCGTTGTCCGGATACCCGACGAACTTGTAGTAGATGACAAGGCGCTGAGTCTTATTTTTGCCTGCCCCCTGCGCCTCGTACACATCGATGTGGTCGATGAGCTCGTTTATCACCTGATGGGTAAGCGTCCGCACTTCTATGAACTTACGGATGGCGCGGATGAATTCCCCACGCTCGCTTTCCTTTTCGCCCATTTCTGCCAGCTGCTCGCGCTCATCGGCGCATTCACTTGATAGGATAATCAGCGAGTGCCTGCGTTACTTTCAGTGGTTGCAATAACAAGTATCGCACGCTATAATAGTAGAAAGTTCTACTATTCTGGAGGCGGAAATGGATTATCAGACACTCAATCTTTTGTTTCGTTGTAACAAAGAGTTCAGTCATGAGAAGATTCGGCTACAGGAGCTTTCGGACACCGAATGTATGATATGTTCCTATATTTACTCACACGAAAGCTGCTCACAGGACGATGTGTCGGTGGCGCTGAAAACCGACAAGACGACCATTGGAAAAGCACTTGCATCGCTTGAAAATAAAGCTTGTGTTGTGCGAACGCAGGATGAAAGTGACAAACGTATCAAACGCTTGTCACTTACCGATACCGGGTTGGAGAAGGTATCGGAGCTGTTGGACATTCACAACAACTGGCTTCGGGATATTATGACCTGCCTTTCGGAAGAAGAACAACGTCAATTTGAAAATTATTGCA
>JAZLIL010000218.1:0-10196 GCA_045617405.1 Lachnospiraceae bacterium
TACGGAAATCCGCCTGCGAAGAATCCCGAAGGGAAGGTTACCGAAGTTATCGGTCACATTGACGACCCCACAAGCGATATTCTGTCTGTTGTAAGAGCTTTTAATATTCCGGTGGAATTTCCGAAGGAAGTCATGGAGCAGGCCGATGCTGTGCCTGATGCTGTGCTTCCGTCAGAAATTGAGGGAAGACGTGATTTCAGAAATCTGCCGACCGTCACAATCGACGGCGAGGAGGCGAAGGACCTTGATGATGCCGTGTGCGTAGAGCGGACATCGGAGGGCTTCAGGCTTTTCGTTCACATCATGGATGTTTCGCACTATGTTCGCGAGGGCACCTCTCTTGATAAGGAGGCTTTGAAGCGAGGCACCAGCAATTACCTCGTTGACCGCGTTATTCCCATGCTTCCGCACAAGCTTTCAAACGGAATCTGTTCGCTTAATGAGGGAGTCGACAGGCTGACTCTTTCATGCATCATGGATATTGACATGAAGGGCAACGTTACAGATCACGAAATCTGTGAGTCTGTCATCAGGGTAGACCACAGGATGAGCTACACAAGCGTATATAAAATAATAGAAGAGCTTGATAAGGAAGAGTCGGAAAAGTATAAGGACTTTGTACCGATGTTTATGCTTATGCGTGAGCTTGCCGATATTCTTTGTGCGAAGAGAAAGAAGCGAGGATCAATTGATTTTGATATTCCCGAGTCCCAAATAATTGTCAACGATAAATGTGTGCCGGTTGAGATAAGACCTTATCCGAGAAATACTGCGCACAGGATTATCGAAGAGTTTATGCTTGCGGCAAATGAGACTGTTGCAGAGGATTACTTCTGGCAGGAGCTTCCGTTCGAGTACCGTACGCATGATACCCCGGATCCGGAGAAGATGCAGAAGCTCGCTGTTTTTATTAACAATTTCGGTTATTCGATTAAGCTCACAAAGGATGAGATTCATCCGAAGGAACTTCAGAAGCTCATGGAAAAAATAGAGGATAAGCCCGAGGAGGCTATTATCTCGAGGCTGACTCTGCGTTCGATGAAGCAGGCAAAGTATCTTCCGACATGTGACGGACACTTCGGACTCGCGGCAAAATACTACTGTCACTTTACATCTCCGATCAGACGTTACCCCGATCTTCAGATTCACAGGATTATTAAGGAGAATCTTAACGGAAAACTAAGTGAGAAGAGAATCAGCCATTACAATTCGATTCTCCCCGATGTATGCTTTAGAAACAGCCGTGCCGAGCGAAGGGCAGATGAGGCGGAGCGTGAGGTAGAAAAGCTTAAAAAGGTTGAGTATATGGAGAAGTTCCTGGGAGAGTGCTTTGACGGCGTTGTTTCGGGTGTTACAAGCTGGGGACTTTACGTAGAGCTTGCAAACACGTGCGAGGGCATCATCAGAATCGCGGATATGACGGATGATTACTACTTCTTCGAGGAAGAAAACTATCGGTTGATTGGCGAACACACAAGAAAGTGCTATAATCTCGGAGATAAGCTTCAGATACAGGTTGTTGCCTGCGATAAGATGACAAAAACCGTCGAATTCAGAGTTTACGATGAGGACGACGTGAACGTAGAAGTGTAATTTTGGATATAACAGTGCATAACTGTCTGAAAGAGTACTTTTTTATGATAATTGCTTTGCGAGGAAAAAACTATGAAAGAAGAAAAGACAAAGCTTATTGCAAACAACAAAAAAGCGAGATTTGATTACTTTATCCTTGATACGTACGAGGCAGGAATTGAGCTTCACGGAACAGAGGTTAAATCAATCAGACTCGGGCATGTAAGTATTAAGGAGGCATTTATCCAGGTAAAGGATAACGAGATTTTCATATACAACATGCACATCAACCCTTACGAAAAGGGAAACATCTTTAACAAGGATCCGCTAAGAGTAAAAAAGCTGCTTCTGCATTCAAGCGAGATCAGAAAGCTTGCACAGGAGGTCGCACGCAACGGCTACACGATTGTGCCGCTGACTGTCTACTTAAGTCACGGACTTGTTAAGCTTGAAATAGGTCTTGCCAAGGGCAAAAAGCTCTATGACAAGCGAGAATCGATCGCTGAAAAGGACAGAAAGCGTTCAGAAGAGCGGGACGCGAGGAAAGGAGAGTAGCATATGGGCAGAGGAGGTGCCGGTGGCGGCGGTGGTTCCAGAGGCGGCTTCGGAGGAGGTGGCTTTCGCGGAGGCGGTTTCGGGGGCGGTGTTCGAGGCGGCTTTGGCGGAGGCGGACTTCGAGGAGGTTTTGGAGGAGGCGGAATTCACGGCGGTGGATTCGGAGGCGGTCACCATGGCCCGTCAGGCGGAGGATTCAGGATTCCACCTCCCGCGCCGAGACCCAATGCGTATTACACACGTCCCGGACGCGGCTTCAGAGGACGTATGGGATGCGGCGGCTTTATCGGCGCTTTGTTAACTCTCATTATCATTGCGGCAATCATCGCCAATGTCGGTATTTTCGGTGTTTCAAGGACAGTCAGCAAGACTGTGGGCAAGGTCTATGAGAAGACGTATGAGAAGTTCCTTTCAAAGACAGATGACTACGGAATGGATGACAATTTTGAAAAGGTCAGGGAACCTCTTAAGTCAAAGAGTGAGATTGTCGACACCGGTTACTATACTGATGATCTTGGCGTCTTTGAAAAGCCTTCCAAGCTCGAAGCACAGTGCAAGAGCTTTTACGACTACACGGGGGTAATGCCTTACATCGTCGTTAAGCCTTTAAACAGCAATGTTGAGAGCGATATAGCCGGTTATACGAACAGTCTTTACGATGAGTACATCGATGACGAGTGCCATTTTCTTTTTGCCTATTACGAGGATGACGATTCGTACAAAACCTACTGTATCTCGGGCGAGAAAGCCTATGAGAGCGGTATTATCGGAGATGATGCGCTCAAGTATGCCGTAGAGTATTTTGACACCTATTACAGTGACTATGAAAAGTTCTCGACATATGAAGAACTCTTCAATGCAACACTGAAGGCGACAATGTACACCACAATGAGCTATGACGAGGACATGGTAAGAGCGGCACAGGAAGAGGCTTCTAAGATTTCGGAAAAGGAAAGCAGGGGCGGTGCTGCAATTGTTGTTCCGATTGTCCTTGTGGCGGCCGGTGCTATTATCATTATCTTTGCGACCAAGAAGAAAAAGGGTAAGAAAGATGAGGATTCCGAGGTCGAAAGAAAGGTAAACGGCAATTTCGACATTTCCGAGGGCGACACGATTGTAAAGGATATGACGACCGAAGTGAAGAATGACGATGAAAACAGCTCTTCAGGTCAGGGAATGGCCGGTGGACAATAAACCGGCGGTTTATTGACAAAAGAATCATGTTAATGTATTCTAAGCATGCGGTTTGAAACAGAAGGCAGACAGTACCTCCTGTCTTTTGTACCCGGGCTAGTACTGGTTTCGACGGGGGTTTCGAATCTGCGATAGCCATCCGTGTGAGCGGCGTTAACGTTCAAAATTAAAATTAAACGCAAACGAAGAGTTTGAATTCGCAGCTGCCTAGTGCGCTGCTGTCGGCCTAAGGTTTCCCGTGGCTTTAGTAACCGGCATCGACTACATGGGGCACTTAGCAGCCTAAGCTTTGCGGCTGTTAAAGATTAATGAAGCTACCGATTCATTGAGCCTGTTCGCCGGCGCCTTGATGAGGGAATGACAAATGACGGACTGTGATGGAAGAAGTTGCAGTGGACAGGCTTTCGGACAGGGGTTCGACTCCCCTCTGGTCCATAAAGAGATTGAGATTTGATTTCAATCTCTTTTTTTTATGTTTAAAGAGTGATATCATATAAATGGTTATCTAAGGAGGTTGTTATGGCAGAAGAATCAAGTGTTTTCAGAAAGAAAAGCATTGACAGGGTTAATTCGCCGGAGGTGCTTAACGACTACATCAAGGTTGCAAATCCTACAGTTTGGATTTCACTCATTTCGATTGTTATTTTTCTTGCGGGTGTCTGCGTCTGGGGAGCAGTCGGAAGGATTGAGACCTGCAGGGACGCCGTAGCCGTTTCATCAGACGGTGTTACTTATATCTACGTTTCGGATACCTTATCTGAGGTAAACAATGGAATGCCTGTCAGAGTAAATGATTTTGAAGGAACTGTCATTTCGGTTCCCTTTTCACCGAGCCGTGCCGAAGATGTGATTGACTCCTATGCCGTGCATCTTGGCAATTTTACGAGCAACGATTATGTTTTTGAACTCAAGACCGATCTTGTACTGCCTGCAGGTACATATGCCGCAGAAATAGTAATCGATTCAGTCAGTCCAATGTCCTTTGTGTTTAATTGAGGTGTCTATGTCAGCTAAAGTAAAATCTCCGGTAGAAAAGGGTGTTGCAAAGGTGCCTGTAATCATGCAGCTTGAAACGCTTGAGTGCGGCGCGGCGTCACTGTGTATGGTTTTAGCCTATTACAATAAATGGCTTCCTCTTGAACAGGTCAGAAGTGATTGCGGTGTTTCAAGAGACGGTTCGAATGCAAAAAACATTCTGAAGGCAGCAAGATTATACGGTCTTGAGGCAAAGGGCTACAGATTCGAACCGCAGGAACTGAAGGAGCACGGCTATTTTCCCTGTATAATTCACTGGAATTTCAATCATTTTGTCGTACTTGACGGATTTAAGAATAATCGTGCCTACATAAACGACCCCGGGCGCGGAAACTATTCTGTTACAATGGACGCTTTTGATGAGGCTTTTACCGGAATCTGTATTCTTTTGCGACCGAACGAAGCATTTGTGCAAAGCGGCAGACCAAAGTCAATGCTCGAATTTGCAAAGAAGAGGATGTCCGGCTCGAAGACCGCACTCATGTTTGTCGTTATTACTACGGTTATCTCTTCACTTATCGGAGTAATTAACCCAGTATTTTCAAGAGTTTTCATGGATCGTCTTCTGACACATAAGAATGATGAATGGGTTGTTCCGTTTATCATAGCTCTTGCCGTGATGTCGGTAATCCAGATAGTAGTGTCGCTGATTCAGACTGTCTATTCCTTAAGAATCAACGGTAAGATGGACGCAGTCGGAAGCACCTCGTACATGTGGAAAGTCTTTCGTATGCCGATTGAATTCTTTTCACAGAGAATGTCAGGTGACATTCAGGCGCGAATGTATTCAAATGCGTCGATATCCGGTACGCTGATTAATATCTTCGCACCTCTTGTTCTCAATGCCTTTATGATGGTCTTTTACCTTGTGGTAATGTTGCGGTACAACGTATTTCTCACAATCGTCGGCCTGATCGGTGTAGCCATGAATGCGATTATCTCGGCGGGAATCTCGCGGAAGAGAGTCAACCTTACAAGAGTTTCCATGCGTGACGAGGCCAAGTACCAGTCTTTTACCGTTAATGCTTATGAAATGATCGAGACAATCAAGTCAAGCGGTGCCGAGGAAGGCTTCTTCGGCAAGTGGTCGGGATATCAGGCAAGCGTAAATTCCCTGGGCGTAAAGTATACTAAGTTCAATGAGTATCTCGGATTGATTCCATCAATTGTCAGCATGCTTTCATCAATGATTATACTTGGGTCGGGTGTTTACTTAACCATGCAGGGCAGATTTACTGTCGGTATGATTACCGCATTTCAGGGATTTTTAGCATCGTTTACTGCGCCTGCAGGGCAGTTTATTTCTGCCGGGCAGACACTTCAGGAGATGCGTACCGCGATGGAGCGTGTTGACGATGTCATGGAGTATCCTGATGATACAATACTCTCGGATGAACCCATGGAAGAGGGTGCTTCATATAAAAAGCTTCTCGGAAATGTCGAACTTAAGAACATTACTTTCGGTTATTCAAAGCTCGCCAAACCGCTCATCGAGGATTTCAGTTTTTCGCTTAAAACAGGACAGAGAGTTGCTCTTGTCGGAGGCACGGGCAGCGGAAAGTCCACAATAGCAAAGCTGATAAGCGGCCTCTACAGACCCTGGAGCGGTGAAATCCTTTTTGACGGCGTACCTCTTGAGAAAATCAACAGAAACGTTTTTACAAGCTCCGTTGGCGTAGTTGATCAGGACATCATTCTTTTTGAAGATACGATAGCGAACAACATCAAAATGTGGGATGAATCGATAGAGGATTTTGAAGTTATTCTTGCGGCAAGGGATGCCAGGCTGCATGATGACATCATGCAGCGACCCGGCGGATACAACTGCAAGCTCATAGAAGGCGGAAAGGATCTTTCGGGAGGTCAGCGGCAGCGACTCGAAATTGCAAGAGTGCTTGCTCCCGATCCGACTATTGTTATTCTCGACGAGGCAACAAGTGCTCTTGATGCCAAAACGGAGTACGAGGTTGTCAAGGGCATCAGAGACAGAGGCATTACGTGCATCATTGTTGCCCACAGATTGTCTACAATCAGGGACTGTGACGAGATTATCGTTCTCGATCGCGGCAGAATTGTTGACAGAGGTACACATTCAGAGCTTATGGAAAAGTGCGAACGTTATCGTGAGCTTGCTTGTAATGAGTAGAGAGGAGGAAGGTTATGGGTTGGTTTGATGATCAGGTCAGACAGCGTATGGAACTGGATGATACTGTATTTGAAGATGCATTCAAAGAGATTGCCGATGCCGTAATGGGTGATAAGCTGTCTTCCTCGCTCAACAGAATTGTTACGGATGATGCGGTTTCGGAGATATTAAGGTTCTTTCATATAAAAGAAAAGCATGTTGAGATTCCGCCTGAGATAACGGATGTCAATGAACGACTCGATTATCTTCTTGCACCTTACGGGATAATGTACCGGAATGTCGTTCTTGGTGAAAAATGGTATAACAGTGCCGTTGGTATTTACATCGGGACAATGAAGGAGGATCACTCAATTGCCACTCTAATCCCCGGAAAGATTTTCGGTTATTACATCGCAAATCCGAAGACAGGAAAAAAGATCAGGCTCAATAAACAGACCGCAAAGCTTCTTGACAAGGAGGCACTTTGCTTTTATAAGCCTTTTCCATTCAGAAAGCTTGCAATTGTCGATCTTTTCAAATTTATGGCCGAACAGTATTCCGTTTCGGACATCGTTCTTGTTCTGGCCCTTACAGCATTGACAACTGTATTCGGAATGCTTACGCCGCTATTCAGTAAGATACTTTTCTCAACAGTGCTTGATTCTAAGGATCCCGTTCTTCTTACTTCACTGATGATTTTCATGGGATGCTCCGGCATTTCCGGGATGCTGATTTCCATTATCAGAGTGCTTGTTAACGGGAGAGTCGGGATAAAGCAGAATGTCGCCGTAAATGCGGCAGTCATGATGAGGACACTGAGCCTTCAGCCGGGCTTCTTTAAGGAGTACGGTTCAGGTGAGCTTTCAAAGAGAACAGGTTATGTTTCGACACTTTGTTCGACACTTATGAATTCGATCGGCGTCACCACGTTTACTTCACTGTTTTCTCTTTTTTATATTGCTCAGATTTTTTACTATGCGCCCATGCTTGTTGCACCTGCACTGCTTGTTATACTTGTGACTGTAATCTTTACGTTTGTTTCCACTGTGATGCAGATGGGAATCTCTAAGAAGCAGATGGTTCAGTCGACTAAGGAAGCCGGTCTTGGCTACGCGCTTATTTCGGGCATTCAGAAGATAAAGTTGGCAAGAGCAGAAAAGAGAGCATTTGCGAAGTGGGGCAGTATGTACGCACAGAGTGCACGTCTTACGTATAATCCACCGACCTTCATAAAGATGAACGGTGTCATTAGTCTTGCAATCGGACTTGCCGGAACAATATTACTGTACACCTCCGCAGTCGGAAGCGGTATTTCCGTTGCTGATTATTATGCCTTTAACAGCGCATACGGTATGGTTTCAGGCGCTTTTATGTCACTTTCGGGAGTTGCACTGAAAATCGCAACCATAAAGCCAATTGTTGACATGGCAAAGCCAATTCTCGATGCCGAGCCCGAAACAAGCGGGGAAAGAACTCTTGTCACGGAGCTTAGCGGAGGAATAGAGTTAAACAATGTGTGCTTCAGGTACAATGAAGAGATGCCTAATGTTATTGACGGCATGTCGCTTAAGATTCACTCGGGCGAGTACGTCGCAATTGTCGGTAAGACAGGATGCGGGAAGTCTACGCTCATGCGTCTGATGCTCGGATTCGAAAAGCCGCAGAAGGGTGCAATCTATTATGACAACAGGGATATTAACAAGCTTGATTTAAAATCGCTTCGAAGAAAAATCGGTTCTGTTATGCAGGACGGCAAGCTTTTTCAGGGTGATATCTATTCAAATATTGTAATCTCGGCACCAAATATGACGGTCGATGACGCCTGGAGGGCGGCAGAGGTGGCCGGTATTGCTGAAGATATCAGGAATATGCCGATGGGAATGCACACAATAATAAGCGAGGGCTCAGGAGGAATATCGGGCGGACAGCGTCAACGTCTTATGATTGCAAGAGCTATCGCACCAAAGCCGAGACTTCTTATTTTCGATGAGGCAACGAGTGCTCTTGACAACGCTACCCAGAAACAGATCAGTGATGCAATCGATAAGCTTAAGTGCACAAGGATTGTAATTGCACACCGTCTGTCAACCATCAGGCACTGTGACAGAATTATTGTACTTGATAACGGACGTATTGCGGAAGAGGGAAACTACGAGGAGCTTGTTGCGAAGAATGGCTGTTTTGCTGAACTTGTCGCACGCCAGAGGGTAGATCTTCCGGATACCGCTGTTTCATGAAATGTTTAATATGTTAACAGTTTGTTAACAAAATTTTTCTTTTTTACAATAACTACTTTACACGTCAAATTTAACGTGATATAATCGTTTCAGTGAGAGCGAAACGTTTCATCACATCGAATTAATGGTCGAAATGCGTAGCGCGTATCACTCAATATCACACTATTATTATATGGAGGGTTACAAAATGAAAAAGTTTTTAGCAGTTGTTCTTGCACTTGTACTTGTTCTTTCACTTTGTGCATGTGGTCAGAAGGCAGCTGAGCCTGCTAAGGAAGCAGCTCCCGCAGCAGCAGAGGAGAAGAAGGAAGCAGCTCCCGCACCTGCAGCTCCCGCAGCAGCATCAGTTACAACCAAGAAGGTTGGCGTTGCTATCTATCAGTTCAATGATAACTTCATGACACTCTATCGTAACGAGATTGAAGCATACTTCAAGACACTTGAGACCGATACCGTAAAGTACGAAGTTACAACAGTTGACTCCAAGAACGATATGGCTGAGCAGTCAAACCAGGTTGATACTTTCATTACCCAGGGTATGGACGTTATCATTCTTAACCTCGTTCAGACTTCATCAGCAGATGCTATCATCGACAAGATCGTAGCAGCAGGTATCCCGCTTGTACTTATCAACCGTGAGCCTCTTGGCGACAACGGCGACTACAGCTACAAGGGAATCCTTGACAATCCTAAGGTTTGCTACGTTGGTGCAGATGCTCGTCAGTCAGGTACATTCCAGGGCGAAATCGTTAAGGCTCTTCCCGACAAGGGCGATATCAACGGTGATGGCGTCATCAACTACATCATGATCGAAGGCGATCCTGAAAACGTTGATGCTCAGTATCGTACAGAGTTCTCAGTAAAGGCTCTTACAGATGCAGGCCTTAAGGTTAACTGCCTTGATGATCAGGTTGGTAACTGGGATCAGACAAAGGGTCAGGAGCTTTGTGCAAACGCTCTTGCTAAGTTCGGCAACGACATCGAAGTTGTTTTCTGTAACAATGATGGTATGGCTCTCGGCGCATTCGCAGCTATCACAGCAGCCGGCCGTACAGTAGGCAAGGATATCTACCTCCTTGGTGTTGATGCTCTTGATGAGTGCCAGGAAATGGTTAAGAACGGAACTATGACAGGTACAGTTCTTAATGACCACATTGGACAGTCACACGCAGCAGTTGATGTAGCTGTTAAGCTTCTCAACGGCGAAGCAATCGAGAATTACTACATCGTTGATTACGTAATGGTTAAGTAATCCACCACGGGTTCAAGAATCCCGTTGATAATGAATCTGAAACGGGTGAGCTTTGTGCTCACCCGTTTTTTTAAAAAAAGAGAGAATGGAGGCCTTAGTGTATGTCTGATTTCCTGCTGGAAATGCACGGTGTGTGCAAATCCTTCCCGGGTGTTAAAGCATTAAATGATGTTCAGCTTAATCTCAAGCCCGGCAAGGTTCATGCCCTTATGGGTGAAAACGGTGC